>JAJAZK010000527.1 GCA_026785765.1 Rhodoferax sp.
GACCCGGCGCGTGCGCCGACCATCTTTGTCAACGTCAGCAACATTGGGTGGTTTGGCCGGACCGTGGCGCTGGACCAGCATTTGCAGATTTCGCGCATGCGGGTGCTGGAGTTTGCGCGCCCGTTTGTCCGGGCTACCAACACCGGCGACACGGTCATCATTGACTATCGGGGGCGGGTGACACATGCCCTGGAGCGCCACACCCGTGGCGTTCTCGTGGGTTCGGTACAGGGGCGCGACGGTCTGACGCCGTTTGCCTGGTGGGCCTCTCGATTCGGTTTGTGGCCGTTGTGGTTGATCGGGGCGGCGATTGTGGCATTTGCGGCCTGGCGCAAGCGCGCCGCTGGGCGCAGGGAAGGCCCGTAAAATTGGGGCTTGTCCGAATAGTGGGGCACTGCTGGCCTGCCCATCCCAACTCCTAGCCCATGCTGACCTTCCAACAAATCATTCTGACCTTGCAGTCGTATTGGGACGCACAGGGTTGCGTTCTGCTGCAGCCCTATGACATGGAGGTTGGTGCGGGCACATCCCACACCGCGACGTTCCTGCGCGCGATCGGGCCCGAGCCGTGGAGTGCCGCTTACGTCCAGCCGAGCCGCCGCCCGAAGGACGGGCGCTACGGCGAGAATCCCAACCGCCTGCAGCACTATTACCAGTACCAGGTGGTGATGAAGCCAGCCCCGGCAAACATTTTGGACCTTTACCTGGGTTCCTTGCGTGCACTGGGGTTGGACTTGCAGAAGAACGATATCCGTTTTGTCGAAGATGATTGGGAGAACCCGACGCTGGGAGCTTGGGGCCTGGGTTGGGAAGTATGGCTCAACGGAATGGAAGTCACACAGTTCACATACTTTCAGCAGGTGGGAGGCATCGACTGTCGGCCTGTGACGGGAGAGATAACCTATGGGCTGGAGCGCCTGGCGATGTACCTTCAGGATGTGGACAACGTCTACAAGTTGCGCTGGACAGGCAACATGAGTTATGGCGACGTCTACCTGCAGAACGAAAAAGAGCAGTCTGCCTACAACTTCGAGCATAGCGATGTGGACTTTTTGTTTTCTGCCTTCACCGCACATGAAAAGCAGGCCGCTTATCTGGTCGGCAAGCAGTTCGCATTGCCGGCTTATGAGCAGGTTCTCAAGGCGGCGCACAGCTTCAACCTGCTCGACGCGCGCGGCGCCATTAGCGTGACCGAACGCGCGACCTATATGGGGCGTATCCGCAACCTTGCGCGCGCGGTTGCACAGAGTTATTACGACAGCCGCGAGCGTCTCGGGTTTCCGCTGGCACCGCCGCAGTGGGTTGCACAAATCGCGAAGCAGGCGGCATGACAGGCGCGACGCAAGAGCCACCCGTCGCGCAGCCCCTCGGACCTGTGGACAGCCTTGTCATTGAATTGCTGGTCGAAGAGTTGCCGCCCAAGGCCCTCAGGCGTCTGGGCGAGGCTTTCAGTTCCTTTCTGGTCGCGAGTTTGCGCGCACAAGGACTGGTCAGCCCGACGGCCGTTTCCACCACGTTTGCCACGCCGCGTCGTCTGGCGGTGCATATCGATGCGGTTGCCGACCAGGGCGCGAGCGAGGTGCAATCGCAAAAATTGATGCCGGTCTCGGTTGGCCTCGACGCCACCGGACACGCCACACCGGCACTGCTGAAAAAGCTGCAGTCCTTGGGAGCCGGCGGAAATGTGGTTACTGGGTTACGCCGTGCTGGTGACGGGAAAGCAGAATCCCTGTTCCTGGACAACGTTGTCGAGGGCACGCCATTGGCCGATGGACTGCAAAAAGCCTTGAACGCGGCCACCTCGGGCCTGCCGATTCCCAAGATGATGCGTTACCAGCTCGAATCCGATTGCGAATTGCCCGGCTGGAGCTCGGTCAGTTTCGTGCGGCCCGCGCATGGCTTGCTGGCGTTGTATGGCGCCGTCGTGGTCCCGTTGCAGGCGCTGGGCTTGCGCTCGGGAAACACCACCATCGGGCATCGGTTCGAGGCTTTGGTTTCACCGTTGGTGATTGGCCACGCCGACGAGTATGAAGAAACGCTGCGGCGTGATGGTGCAGTGATTGCGAGTTTCGCCAAGCGCAGGCAGCAGATCATTGACCAGATTGCTTTGGCCTGCAGCCGTATCGGTGACGGCGTGCAGGCGGTTTCCGACGACGCACTGCTGGACGAAGTCACTGGCCTGGTCGAGCGGCCGAATGTGGTCGTGTGCAGCTTCGAGCCGCAGTATCTGGAGGTGCCACAAGAGTGTTTGATCCTGACGATGAAGGCGAACCAGAAGTATTTCCCGTTGCTCGACGCCGCCGGACGGCTCAGTAACCGGTTTCTGGTGGTCAGCAACATCAGCCCTGCGGACACCGGCGCGGTTGTCAGGGGCAACGAGCGGGTGATCCGCCCAAGGCTGGCGGACGCGAAGTTTTTCTTTGACCAGGACCGCAAGAAGACCCTGGAGTCGCGCATTGCGGGTCTTGGCAAGGTGGTGTACCACAACAAGCTGGGGTCTCAAGGCGAGCGGATGGAACGTGTACGCAGCATTGCGCGGGTTATTGGCCGGGAAGTTGGTGGCCCGTCGGTTGCGGAAAGCGCGTATCGCGCGGCGATGCTTGCAAAGGCAGACTTGTTGACCGACATGGTCAGTGAGTTCCCTGAATTGCAAGGGGTGATGGGCGGCTACTATGCGCGCCATGACGGTGAGCTCGAAGAAGTGGCGCTGGCGATTGAAGACCACTACAAACCGCGTTTCGCCGGTGACGACTTGCCACGAAACAAGGTAGGACTGGTCGTGGCATTGGCCGACAAGCTGGAAACGCTGGTCGGCATGTTTGCTGTAGGGAACTTGCCCACTGGGGACAAAGACCCGTTTGCCTTGCGACGGCACGCGCTTGGAATCATCCGCATGCTCGTTGAGGCCAAGGCTCCCTTGGGCCTGCGCCACTCGCTGGATGTGGCGCGATCGGAGTTCCCAGGGGTGTCCGTTGATATCTCGGATGTGGTCGAGCAGTTCATTTTTGACCGTTTGAAGTTCTACTTCAGGGACGTCGACCGGTCAACACGAACCGACGCCGCGGCGGTCGACCACCTGGCCTATTCCAGCCAGGAAGTCGATGCCGTTCTGGCGCTGCGACCCCAACGGCTGGCGAACATCGAGCCCCGGCTGCAGGCAGTGCTGGAGTTTGGCGTGTTGCCCGAAGCGCCGGCGCTCGCCGCCGCCAACAAGCGTATCGGCAACATCCTCAAGAAGGAGCAACCAGTGGACGCCCATGTCAGCCAACTGTTGTTGCAGTCACCGGCCGAAATTGCGTTGTTCGCGACGATGCAGGAGGTGGTCCCCAAGGCCGATGCCCTGTTCGAAGCTGGCAACTACACAGATTCGCTGAAAGCCCTGGCCGTGCTGCGCGCGCCGGTGGACGCTTTTTTTGAAACCGTAATGGTAAACGCCCCGGAGCTGGACTTGCGCCTGAATCGGTTGGGCCTGTTGCAAAGTCTGCACGCCGCCATGAATCGCGTTGCCGATCTCTCCCGACTGGCTGCCTGATGCCAACCGCCATGAAGCTTGTCATTCTGGACCGGGACGGGACCATCAACGTAGAGGGCGCAAACCTGGTGGAAACGCCGGACGACTGGCGGCCATTGCCGGGCGCGCTGGAGGCGATCGCGCGGCTCAACCATGCGGGCTGGCATGTGGCAGTGGCGTCCAATCAGCCGGGCCTGGGCCGCGGGCTTATTGAAATCGCTGCGCTCAACGCCATCCAGGCCAGAATGCACCGGCAGCTGGCTGCGGTTGGTGCGCGGGTGGATGCGATCTTTTATTGCCCGCACGCGCCAGACGAGGGTTGCCATTGCCGCAAGCCCAAGGCCGGCTTGTTCGAACAGATCGGTGAGCGTTTCGGGGTCGAATTGCATGGCACGCCAGCGGTCGGCGATTCGCTGGAGGACATGCTGGCCGCTGCGGCTGTGGGCTGCCAGCCGCACTTGGTACTTACTGGCAAGGGCGCCGCCTTGCGTGGTCAGCCGCTGGGCGGTAATTATCCTGCGCATACCATGGTGCACGAGGATCTGGCTGCGTTTGCAGAGTTTCTGATTGGGCGGCCGCTGGTCGCACGGACAGCAAGGCCGGACCATGGCGGCGCGGCGCCATGAACTTCCTGCGTTCGCTGCTGCACATGTTGTGGATGCTGGTGACGGTGGTGCCCTGGGGCATCATCATGTTGCTGGCATCCTTGCGGGTGCGCGGGACACCTTTGTGGTGGATGGCGGTGCGTTGGCTGGGTTGGGCCATTGGCGGCGCGCGCATTTTGCTCGGCATCGAGGTGCGTGTCAGCGGCATGGACAACCTGCCGCAGGGCGCCACCAGCGGGGCCATCCTGCTGGTCAAGCACCAGTCAACGCTGGAGACCTTCCTGCTGCCCACGCTGATGCCGCATCCACTCGCCTATGTGTTCAAGAAGGAGCTGTTGTACGTGCCGTTTTTTGGCTGGGCGATGGGCCGACTGGACATGATCCACATCGACCGCGGCCAACGTACACGAGCGTTCAACAAAGTCGTCGCGCAGGGCAAGCTGTTGCTCGCGCAGGGCATCTGGATCATCATGTTTCCGGAAGGGACGCGTATTGCACGCGGCCAGCGCGGCAATTACAAGTCTGGTGGCACCCGGCTGGCGATCGAAACCGGCGCGCCGGTTATTCCAATTGCCGTCAGCAGTGCCAAGTGTTGGCCGCGCAAGGCGTTTGTCAAGATGCCGGGTGTGGTCGACGTGTCGATCGGGCGGGCCATTCCGAGCACCGGAAGGCGACCGGACGAACTGATGCGCGAGGTGGAGGACTGGATTGAGGCCGAAATGCGCCGGCTCGACCCGCAGGCTTATCGCTGACACCATGCGCAATCTGCTGCAGATGACCCTGGACCTGTTCGCGCCTGCCGAGCCGCAGCAGTGGTCGGCGTCCGATCCGCTGTTGTCCGGGCAGCCACCGGCTGCGGCGCTGGTTGTTTTCCCCCACCCGCGCGCGAACCGGGAGGTGCGACTGGGCAACGCCCTGGTCGCGTATGAGTTCCTGCGTGCCAAGCGTCGCACGATTGGTTTTCTCATTGGAGTCGAGGGTTTGGTGGTCCGTGCGCCGCGCTGGGTTCCGATGGCGGAGGTGCATGCCGCTGTGTTGGAGAAATCCGGCTGGATCTTGAAAAAGCTCGGGGAAACCCGGGAGCGCCAGAGCCGTCTGGAATCGAACCAGATCGTCTGGCAGGATGGTGCCGAGCTGCCGTTTCTCGGCAAACCGATGCGCCTGCACCTGGACCCTGCGCATGGGTTTGCCAGTGCGGGCGCTGTTTTGCGCGACAACCCGGCGCCGCCAGATCAGGCGCAGCGGCTGTGTCTGCACCTTGGCTTGGCACACAACGCATCGCCCGAGCAGATCCGCGATGCCGTGCAGGCATGGCTGATGCGCCAGGCGCGCCGCATTTTTACCGAGCGGCTGGACCACTTCGCCCCGCGCCTGCAAGTGCAATGGCGCAAGTTGTCGCTCAGCAGCGCCGGCACGCGTTGGGGCAGCGCCCGTTCCGACGGTTCGATTCGCCTGCACTGGAGGCTGGTGCACTTCCGCATGGACGTGATCGATTACGTGGTGGCGCACGAATTGAGCCATCTGAGGGTGATGGACCACAGCCCGCGTTTCTGGGATACCGTGGGGACCGTGGTGCCGGACTACGCGCAGCTCAAGGGACAACTCAAGGACGAGGCGGTTCCGCGCTGGGCTTGAATCACAGGATCATAAAACGGTAAATACCGTCTGCGTCCAATGTCCTGCCCAAACGGCGCTGGAACCACAGGGCGTGCAGATGGGCCATCGCCTCGCCCATGGCAAATGTCTTCTGATGCAGGTCGAGCGGCCGCTTGAACATGATCGGCAGGATGTCGGCCGCGCAACGCGGTGCTTCGCTACAGGCCTGCAGGACCTCGGCCAGCCGGTCACGGTGGTGGTCGTGCAACTGCCGGATGCGCTTGTGCAGGCCGGTAAACGGTTTGCCATGGGATGGCAGCGTAAGAGTGTCTTCGGGCAGGCTCTTGAACTTGTCGATCGAGTCCAGAAACTGCTTCAGGGCATTTGCTTCCGGCTCGAC
>JAJAZK010000528.1 GCA_026785765.1 Rhodoferax sp.
CCTGGTCAGCTAAGGTTTTGCGCACCACATGCTCTTGCTCGGTGAAGGGGGGGGGTGTAAACGGCGTCACGCCGATGGTACCAATGCCCCGGTCGCCGCGCAGCATGGGCGCGATCAGCATCGAGAAATTGCCGACGGTGCGCCCCATCGAACGCATGCCTTCCGGCACCTTGGGGCCGTGCAGGATGTCGGGGTAGTGGATGACGCGGCGCTTGTGGATCGGGTAAGACTGGTACGACTGGGCCAGCGGCCGCGGGAATCCGCGGTTGAGTGTGGCCAGGATGCCGGCCTCATCACCACCCGCCGAACCACTGTTAGCCTCGCTCGCCTGCGCCGCCCCGTGGTAGACCATGCCGTTGTCGTCTACCAGCGAGATGATCGCGTTGTCGCCGCCAAACAGCCGCTGGCAACTGCGCACGATGGCCTTGAACACCGGTGCCGCGTCTTCCACCGAACTGCTGATCACGTTGAGCACCTCGGCAGAAGCCGTTTGCTGCTCCAGCGCCTCCTGGGTCTCTTCGAACAGGCGCACGTTCTGGATCGCAATGGCGGCCTGATCGGCGAAAGTCTTGAGCAGAGCGAACGCCTTCTTGGGAAATTCGCCAGGTTCATGGCGTGCCACGCCAATGGCGCCGATGACTTTCGTGCCCTGAAACATGGGCACCGCCATCATGCTGCGCAACTCGGCAGCGCCCATTTCCGCCTTGAGCTGGTATCCGGGTTCCACCCGGTTGTCGAAAATCTGCACCGGAGCGCGCGCCAGAATGCAGCGGCCGTTGATCGAACCGGAATCCGCCTTGCGCGGAAAAGACGAGCGCATGATCGCTTCGGCTTGTTTCGAGGTGCCGTGGTAACCGACCAGGTGCAGATTTTCACCTTCAAAACGCGTCGTGAAGCCCAGCGCCGCGCCGCACAGCACGCGGGCCCTCTCCGCGATGGCATCGAACACCGGTTGCACGTCTGTGGGCGACTCGCTGATGACGGTCAGGATGTCCGCCGTCGCGGTCTGCCGCTCCAGTGCTTCCTGCGTTTCATGGAACAGGCGCACGTTCACGATCGCAATCTCGGCCTGGTTGACGAAGGACTGCAGCACGGCAATCTCCTTGGCCGTGAAGGCGCGTGCGATGGTGCGCGTCACAATCAGCGCGGCAAGGCACTCATCGCCACGCATCATCGGCAGCATCAGCGCTGAGCGGGTACCGGTCTCGTCATACACGGCCTGTTCATGGGGCGGAAGGTCGATCGCCGACCAGTCCGGTATGTGCAGCACGGCTTTGCTGACGATCACGCGCGACGGAAAGTTGGCGGCGGCGTCGATCGGGTGGGTCTTTGCCGATGGTTCACGCTTGAATTCGGCACCATGCCGAAAAACCATCTGGCGCATGCTGATGCCTTCTCGACAGACCACACTGGCGAGGGCTATGCCTTCTGACAACTCCCAGGCCATCTCCACGATGGCAACGAAGACTGGCTGCACATCGGTGGGCGACTCACTGATCACCTTCAGGATGGCGGCACTGGCCGTCTGCTGCTGCAGCGCTTCGCGGGTTTCGTTGAACAGGCGCACGTTCTCGATGGCGATCTCGGCCTGATCGACGAAGGATTGCAAAAGCGCGATCTCCTTCTCGCTGAATGCCTTCACCGCGGTGCGCATCACGGTCATCACGCCTATGCATTCCTCGCCGCGCAGCATCGGCAACATCAACGACGAGCGGATGCCGTCGACTTCAAAAACGCGTTTCTCGAAATCCGGCAGTGCATAGGCGCCCCAGTCGGGCACGTGCAGGGCTTTCCCGCTCAGGAAGACGCGGGCGGGCAGGCCTGCAGTCGGGTCGATGGGGTGACGGATGCCGGTCGGTTTCCGCCCCGCATGGGCTCCGAAGGAGATCGCCCCCACCTTGTAGCTGTCACCGTCGCGGCGCATCACCGCCGCACCGGCAATGTCCAGCAGGCGCGAGGACGTCTTCAGAATCGAGTCAAACACCGGCTGCACGTCATCGGGCGATTCGCTGATGACCTTGAGCACCTCGGCAGAGGCCGTCTGGTAGTCCAGTGCCTCGCGGGTCTCATTGAACAGGCGCACATTCTCGATCGCGATCACGGCCTGGTCGGCGAAAGTGCGCGCCAGCACGATTTCCTGCTCGGAAAATACCCCTGTGGCGGCGCGGAGCACTGCCAGCGACCCGATCGCCTGGTCTCCCTTCATCATCGGTACAAACAAGGCAGAGTGGTAGCCCAGCGCCAGGGCAAGCTGCGGCATACGCGGGAACTCTTGCGACCCCACCTTCGTGTCCGACACCGCGATCAAGCGCGCATCCAGAATGCACGCGCCGGCACCGCTGCCCCGATCCAGCGGCCAGGGCACCAGGAAACCACCCTCGCTGGCGGACGTGCCATCGCGCGCGAACGCCACAGTCTCGATCATGCCCTCGTTCGGCATGGCGAGCGCTACCGCCCTGCCCTTGAACAGGGTCTGGCAGCTGCGCACGATAGCATCGAACACCGGCTGGGTGTCGGTGACCGAGGCGCTGATAACGCGCAGCACATCCGAGGTCGCCGTCTGTTGCGCAAGTGCCTGTCTGGTCTCGTTGAACAGGCGCACATTCTCGATCGCAATCACGGCCTGGTCGCCGAAGGTGGTGAGCAGGTCAATCTGCTGCCCGGTAAAGGCGCGGGTCGCGCCAAGCCGGGCGATCGTCAGCACCAGTACGATCTCGCCGTCCCTGAGCAGCGGCACGCTGAGCATGGTGTGAAAGGTCGCGGCACTGGCCAGATCGGGTCGGTAGCCAGTGTCTTTTTGCAAGTCCTCCAGCTGGAGCACGCGCCGCTCCTGGATCACGCGCCCGGTCAGTGACCCATCTCCAGCGCGGATCGGCCGGGCCTTCAGCGCAGCCAAAAAGCCGCTCGGCATGTTGTAGGGTGCGACTGGCACGAAGCCACCGTCGCCCGTCGGACGGAACAGCACCGCGGCGTCCACTCCGCAAAACCGGGACGCACTCTCGGTCAGGGTTTGCAGCACTACATCGAGGTCGAAAGTCGAGCGGCTGATCAGTTTGAGAACTTCAGCGGTGGCAGTCTGGCGCTCCAGCGCGGTATTCAGCGCAACCGACGTTTGCTCCTTTCCCGCCTCCAGGGCGTGAGTGCGGCGCGCGCCATCCAGAGCCAATGCCACCTGCACACCAAGCGCTTCCAGCAGCTCAAGCGCCTGGTCGTCGAATCGTCCGATCGACCCTTGCACATCGCCATACAAAAACCCGATGGGCTTGCGGCCAATCAGCAAGGGAGCGACCAAGCACGAGCGCTGGGCTGCCGGACTGGCGCCGTCGGGCCCATGCCGCAGCCTTGCTCTGCCGGTGCGGCTGGCTTCGCCGAGCCAGGGAAGAATGGCCTGCAACAGTTCGGCCTGCTTTTCTCCCGCTGGCAGATGCGAGGCAGCCACATGCATGCCGTCTGGCGCTTGCCGCACCAGCAGCACACGTTGCGCGCGCAGCAGACGCGCCACCTCTTGGACCACAAAGTCTTCGCGCGCGGCCAGGCTGGTTCGACCATGCAGGCGCGCACTGAATCGGTTGAGCTGCCGAACGGTCCATGCGCCTGGTACGCGGCGCACTGGCCGCGCCGCAGTTTTGTCCTTGATCGCCATGTAAGGAGTTCCTTGAATCAGACAGCTACCGCAGTCCCCCGCAGGGTGAAAATCAGTGTAGCCGTGTTAAGGGTCGACGCCTCATGGCTTCTACCGAGTCGGCGGGCGGCGGCAGAGGCGCACAATGCGCTGAATTTCAACCAACCGCAGCACCAAGGAGCAAGCCATGGGAATGATGATTCTGTACAAACGGCAGGACGGTCAGAGCGTCGACGGTTACCTCGCCGAACCAGCATCCGGGTACAAGGCGCCAGGCATCGTCGTGATTCAGGAATGGTGGGGCCTGAACGACCAGATCAAGGGCGTGGCCGACACTCTGGCCGCCCAGGGCTACCGGGCTCTGGTGCCGGATCTGTACCGCGGCAAGGTGGCGCTGGCCGCTAACGAGGCCGAGCATCTGATGAACGAGCTCAACTTCGGCGATGCCGCCGGGCAGGACGTGCGCGGCGCCGTGGCCCACCTCAAGGGCTCGGGCAGCGCCAAGGTCGGTGTCACCGGTTTTTGCATGGGTGGCGCGCTGACGCTGCTGTCCAGCGTATTCGCACCCGAACTCGATGCCGGCGTGGCCTGGTACGGCTACCCGCCGCTGGACTATATCGACGCCAGCAAGATCAAGATCCCGCTGATGGGACACTGGGCCATAGAAGACGTGCCCTTCCCCATCGCCGAGGTGGCTGAGCTGGAAAACAAGCTCAGCGCCGCGGGTGTGAGCTTTGAGTTCCACCGCTACCAGGCCAAACACGCCTTCGCCAACGAAACGGCGGATTCCAAGGGCTTGGCCATGTTGAAGTACGACCCGGTGGCAGCCAAGCTGGCGTGGGAGCGGACGATGGGGTTTTTTGGCAAGCACTTGAAATAGCCGTGGCCGCCCTTGACGGGACGGCAGACTGACGAGCCATGGACATCTCACCGAAGTCAAGTTAGCCGAGTCTGTAATTTGGTCTAATCGAAGCGAGGGCGTGCCCATGAATCTTGAAATCGGATCGTACGAAGCCAAGACCAAGCTGCCCGAACTGTTGCGCGGCATCCTCGCGGGAAACAGCTACACGATCACCTTGCGCGGCGAGCCGGTTGCGGATTTGATTCCCGCCCGGAGCAACAAAAGTAGCTATGCGGTGGCTGCCATCCTGCAGATGCGCAACCTGATGTTGAGCGCAGCTCCAGTCAAGGGTTTGGATTTGAGGGCGCTGATCAACGAGGGGCGCGCGTGAGCGCCGCCGCAGCCCGCAGGGTGAAGGTTGCCCAATGAGCTTCGTGCTCGACAATTCGGTCGCTATGTGCTGGCTCCTCAATGACGGCCGAACTGCCGATGTGGCGTATGCAAGGATGACTCTGGACGCCCTTGAACAGGCATCCGCGCGGTTACCCAGCCTATGGGCACTGGAGGCCGCCAACGTTATTGCCAAGGCCGAAGCAAGGAGCCTGGTTGCCGAATCCCGAACACGGGCGTTCATAGCGGTACTGATGCGGCTGAACATCAATTCCGACACGCAGACTGCCGACAAAGCACTGCATGACACCCTCCATCTGGCACGCCGCTACAAACTCTCCGCCCATGATTTGGCTTACCTCGAGCTCGCGCTACGGGAAGGCCTGCCATTGGCCACTCTGGATGCCGACTTGGGAAAGGCGGCCCTGAAGGCTGGCGTAAAACGGTTTCACGCAACTTGATGCTGTGGGGTGGCTGGAGCAGGCTGGGGACGATCAAGTACGACGCGGTGGCAGCCGAGCTGGCTTGGGATCGGCCCGGCGGCGCTCAGAGAAGCTTGAGATGTTTCGCCGTTGCCCCGCGCACCGCGCTCGAGGCGACACGGTGGTCAAAGGTAGCCAGTGCCCCGCCATGGTGGACAGCCAATGCCAGCAGGTAGGCATCGGTGATCTGGTTGTGCCCCATGATGTGAGACCAGTTCAAGACAGACGAATCTCGCAGGCTGAGGTTACACGGCCAGAACGTGTGGTTCACGTCGCCGCAGGCCAGCGCGAGCTTTTGCCGCACGGCTTCAAAGCCCGGTGGCGCGCGGTTGGCATAACCCGGCAGGTTTAGCACCCGAAGAACGCCGTTTTCTGTCAAGGCACAACTTGCAACAGCCAGCCTGGGTTGCCGAAAAAGTTTCAGTGCCTCCGAATTGTGGATATGCGCGTCGTCGAACAGCGCCACCCACACGTTGACGTCGAGCAGCAGGCGCACTGCTCAAATCCCCTCTTCGTCCATCAGCCGGCGCACGTGTTCTGTGGTGACGATCTGGTCGCGCGCTGGCAAGACCGAATAGCGACTCTTGAATACGGATTTCGTCGCCGGCTGTTGCATTTGAAAGCGCGCCCCTTGCCGCGCGAGGCGCGAAACTGCCTCGCCCAGAGACACCTTGTCTCGTGCCGCGTACTGGCGCGCAATCAATACCACGTCGTCAGACAGGGCCAAGGTGGTTCTCATGTGCAACTCCATGCATTGTCAAGAAAAGATGCCATCGCATCAATTCCGCACTTTAGCATCAAATGTACGTTGTTGCCAGCCTGCTCAACCCGTCAATCCCCCCTTGCGCAGGCTGTCCAGCAACTCCGCCATGTGTTGCGGCCGATGCAACGCCCGGTACTCGCCGCGGAACAGGTTGGGAATGAAATCCGGCGCCACCGCCCGCAGTCGGCCCAGGTGCTTTTGCAACAACGGCTGGTCACCGGTTTCTGCGGCAAAGGCGATCATCAGCACCCGCCGCATCGGGTGGCTGGCCTGGGCCTGGATGGCCAGATCGGCCCAGTCGTGCAGGGCCTGCCAGTCGCGCTCCACAAAGGCGCACACCGCCCGCGCCATGTAGGCCGTGCCCAGCCAACGGTCTTTCGGGCTCATGCGCAAAGCCTCGTCGGCAAGTTCCCTGGCGCGCAGCGTATTGCCCTCGGCCGCCTCGACAAACGACAGGTAAAACAGCACGGTTGCGTCATTCGGATTGATCTTCAGCGCACGGCGCAGGTCGGCGGCGCCGGCGCTGGCGTCACCCGACAACTCGTACGCCAGCCCACGCTGGAAGTAGGAGCGGCTGTCATTGGGTTCCACCGACAGCAGCATGTCGGCGGCATGGCGCGCCACCGCGAGTTCCTGCGTGCGATCCGGCGCCCAGGCCATGAAAACGCGCCAGCAATGGGTGTTGCCCAGCACGTACCAGGCGAGTGCGCAACCGGTGTCGAGCGCAATCGCCTGCGCGGCAATTTCAATCGCCTGCAGCGAGCGCTCCGGGCCGGCGCCGAAGATCGAGTCTGACATGGCCTTTGCAGCGCGCCAGGCCATGTCGTCGGCAGCGGCGTAACGGCGCTTGCCGTAACCGGACAAACGCATCTCCTCGGCTTCGATCTCCGGCACCATCGTGCCCACCACCTGGCGCGTAATGCGCTCCTGCAGTTCGAAAACGTCACTCAGCAAGTCTTCGTAACGTTCTGCCCAGAGCTGGTGGCCGCTATGGCCCTCGACCAGTTGCGCCGTCACGCGCACGCGCTGCCCGGCGCGGCGCACGCTACCGCACAGCAGGAACTGCACACCGAGTTCCTGCGCCACGCGCTTGGCGTCGAGTACCTTGCCCTTGTAGGTGAACGAGGTGTTGCGGGCGATCACCAGCAGCCGGTGAAAGCGCGACAACTCGGTGATGATTTCCTCGACCATGCCATCGGCAAAATAATCCTGTCCGGGGTCTTCACTCAAGTTGGTAAATGGCAACACAACGATGGACGGCCGCTCAGGTAGCCCCGCAGGCCTTGCATCAGCGGAGGTTTGGGCCAGACTCAGCCGCCCAGGTTTGGTCGAGTGGGCAAAAGCCGCCTCCCCGCCCGGGTGCACGCGCCAGACACGCACTGGTTCCGAGATGTTGCGCACCTGCTGCTCGCCGAGGTCTTCAAAGCCGGCACCAAGCTTGCCACGCACCGCCACCCGCACCGACTCCGACACCACGATGCCTCCGGCGTCGGCCAGCGCCTGCAGACGCGCGGCGATGTTCACGCCGTCGCCATACACCGAGCCGTCCTGCTTGCTGATCACATCGCCCAGGTGCATGCCGACCCGAAAACGCAACTGGCGCTCCTGGGCAATCTCGGTCATGGCCTCCTCCAACTGCTCCTGCGCTGCGATGGCGGCGGACACGGCACCACCCGCTGTCTCGAACACCGCCAGCTCCGAGTCGCCAGCCATGTCGATGACGCGGCCGCGGCGCGACTCAATGTGGATACGAAACACTTCCCGCGCCGCGTCCAACGCGGCCACCGTAGCCCGGTCGTCAGCCGCCATCAGGCGCGCAAATCCACAGGCATCTGCAGCCAGGATCGCGGCGAGTCGATGGGTAAGTTCGTGATTGGCCATGGCCGGTGCCCGGGTCACACACTGTACTGCAACGTCGCCCGATCAAAGGGCGCTTGGCACCGGGCTTCCAGCTTCGGTACGACAATCAGGCGCTGCACTGTTTTTTGCTCTCCACCCCGTGTCGACCACCTCCATCCCGCGCCGCGCCATCGTCCTGCTGGTCGCCATGACCCTGGTCTGGGGAACCAACTGGCCGCTGTTTCCGCTCGCCGTTCGGGAAATCTCGGTGTGGACCTTCCGTTCGGTCTCGATGGTCGGCGCCGGCTGCCTGCTGCTGACCATCGCGCGGCTGCGTGGGCAACCGCTGGCGATACCACGCAAATATTGGCGCACCGTCACGCTGGGAACCCTGTTTTACCTGGTGGTGTGGAACCTGACCAGCACCTACGCCGCGGTCCTGATACCCTCCGGCCAGGCAGCGGTGCTGGGTTTCACCATGCCACTGTGGTCGGCACTGATTTCCTGGCTGGCGCTGGGCGAGCACCTGCGGCCGCGCCTGGTGCTGGCGATTGTGCTGGGCGGGGCTGGTGTGACCCTGCTCATGGTGGACAGCTTCTCAGTCTATGCATCGGCCCCGCTGGGCCTTACGCTGGGGCTGATCTCGGCCATTGGCTGGGCGATCGGCACCTTGATTCTCAAACGCGGCAATGTCCTGGTTCCGGTACTGGTGCTCACCGGCTGGCAGCTCTTGCTGGGAGCGGTGCCGATGGCGATCGGGGCGGTTGTGCTGGGCGACGGCCAGTGGTTCATCCCGAGCTGGCAAACGATTGCCGTCGTCACCTGGATCATGCTGGTGCCAATGTGTATCGGCAATGTCTGCTGGTTCTCCATCGTGGAGCTGCTGCCGGCCAATGTTTCCGGACTTTCGTCGGTGCTGGTGCCGGTGGTCGCCATGGTTTCGGGCGCGGTGGTTCTTGGCGAACCATTGGGCCCGCTGCAACTGCTCGCCATGGCAACCTGCGCGGGGTCCCTGGTACTGGCGCTTGGCCGGAAGAGCGCTTAGCATAGACACCATGCGATTCATTGTTGTGGGGCTTGGAGCACTCGGTTGCTACGTCGGCGGCCGGCTGGCAGTCGGCGGACGCCAGGTCACGCTGGTGGGCCGCCCGCGCAGTGTCGAGTCGCTCGCCTCCAGCGGACTGACGGTGAGCGACCTGGATGGGTTTCGCGCCCAACTTGCGCCGCACCGCCTGCAGTTCGCCACCTCCCTGGCACAGTTACACATCGCGCGGCAGGATGTGGTGCTGTTGTGTGTCAAGGGCGGAGCCACCGAGTCTGCGGCACTGGAACTGTCGGTGTGTTGTCCGCCCGGATGTACCGTTGTGTCGGTGCAGGACGGGGTTGACAACGTGGCACGCCTGGCGGCGATTGCGCCGCGCCAGAAGGTGCTGGCAGCAGTGGTGTCGTACAGCGTGGTGATGCCATCGGCAAGCCAAACTCACCGCGCCACGGCCGGGCGGCTCTACCTGGCGCGCAACAGCACCACGCAGGAGATGGCGCTGCTGCTCAACGCCTGCGGCCTGACGACAGAACTGGCCAACGACATGCGCGCGGTGTTGTGGGGCAAGTTGCTGCTCAACCTGAACAACCCCGTCAACGCGCTGTCCGACCTGCCCGTGGGAACACAACTGATGGACCGCGACTACCGCCGTGTACTGGCGGCGTTGCAATCCGAGGCACTGAGCGCCATGAAAGCCGCCGGGATCGTGCCGGCCACGTTGGCCGCGGTGCCTCCGTGGATGCTGCCGCACCTGCTGGGACTTCCGAACTGGATGTTCCGGTTGCTGGCGGCGCGCATCTTGCGCATGCACGCGTCCGCGCGGTCCCTGATGTGGGAAGACCTGCAGCATGGCCGCATGACCGAGATCGACGACTTGTGTGGCGCCGTGGTGCGCCTGGGTCGGCGTCACGGCGTGGCCACGCCACACAACGCTGCGATGTGCAAGATGATTGGGGCCCATCACCGCGGTACACGGTTCAGCGGGCAGGCCCTGCGCAGTGCCGCCATGTTGTAGCCGTCTGGCGTAAACCTGCAACGCGATGGCCACACCTCCGAACTATCTGAACCCCGACTTGCCGCCCGGGCTGAACACGGTGGCGATCCCGGTCGTCGACGCCAGCGACGAGAATCTGCGCGGTTACGGTCGCTTGGTAGACGATCCGAACCAATGCCAGGTCGAAATCGTGCGCTGGCCCGCCGCCGGCTGGCGCACCGTGGACACCGATACCGGCGACGAAGCCGGCACCACCGAAGGCGTTTTTGTCAGCGAATGGCGCGGCGACGTCCTGCACGGGCGCAATGCCGCCGTCGGCGGGCACTACATATTGGCGTACGCCACCTTGCCAGAAGATGCCGATACACGGCACCAGCGTAAGCCGGCGCGGATGTTGTTGTGGCATGCCAATTACCACCCCGACGGTGGTCAGCTGTTTTTCCCGCTGGAGAAAAAGCCCTTCCTGGTGCCACTGGCCCTGCCTGGCGACGATGTGCGGCCCGAACAGTTTGTGTGTTTCCGCTTTGACGGGCAGCGCGGCCTGTACATCCACCCCAATGTCTGGCACGAAGGTGTGTTCGGCTTGCAAGGAACGCTGCGCTTCTTCGACAAGCAAGGTGCGGTGCACGCCCGCATCTCGGTCGATTTTGCGCGCGAGTTCGGTTGCCTGTTGTCGGTCCAGATTGCATAGTACCGGGGCTTTTGGATGCGTACGCAGGTAGGCATCATTGGCGCGGGTCCGTCGGGCCTGCTGCTCGGGCAGTTGTTGTCGCGGGCGGGTATCGACAACGTCATCATCGAACGCCAAAGCGCCGACTACGTGCTGGGCCGGATCCGCGCCGGCGTGCTCGAACAGGTCACCGTAGACCTGCTCGACGAGGCTGGCGTGGGCGCGCGCATGCATCTGGAAGGGTTGGTGCATGGCGGCTTTTCCCTGTTGTTCCAGGGTCGGCGGCACCGCATCGACCTGGAACACCTGACTGGCGGCAAGAGTGTCATGGTCTACGGTCAGACCGAAGTCACGCGCGACCTGATGGACGCACGCGCGGCCGCCGGGCTGCAGACGGTCTACGCGGCGCAGCAGGTCAGCGTACACGGTTTCCAGGGTGCACGGGCGCGCGTGTGTTACCAGACCGGCGACGGGGCGCAGGCGAGCTGGCAGGAACTCGACTGTGACTTCATCGCCGGATGTGACGGTTTTCACGGCGTGTGCCGGGCCAGCGTGCCGAAGGGCGCGATCACTGAATTTGAGAAGGTCTACCCGTTCGGCTGGCTCGGCGTCCTGGCCAACGTGCCGCCGCTGTCACACGAACTGATTTATGCCAATACCGAACGCGGTTTTGCGCTGTGCTCGATGCGCAGCGCCACGCGCAGCCGCTATTACGTACAGTGCAACCTGGACGACTCGTTGGCGCAATGGAGCGACGAGACGTTTTGGGCCGAGTTGCGCAGCCGTCTCGACCCACAGGCGCGTGAGCAACTCGTCACCGGACCGTCGATCGAAAAGAGCATTGCGCCCTTGCGCAGTTTTGTCGCCGAGCCGATGCGTTTCGGTCGCCTGTTCCTGGCCGGCGACGCTGCGCACATCGTACCGCCCACCGGCGCCAAGGGGCTGAACCTTGCGGCCACCGACGTCAAGTTTCTGTCTGCGGCGCTGATCGAGCACTACCGTGGCCAGTCCGACCGTGGCATCGACACCTATTCGCAACGTTGCCTGCGCCGGATCTGGAAGGCGGAACGCTTTTCCTGGTGGTTCACGTCGCTGATGCACCGTTTTCCCGACAGCGCAGGTTTTGGCCAGAAGGTGCAGGATGCGGAACTCGACTATCTGGTGCACTCCGAGGCGGCGTCGCGGGCGCTCGCCGAGAACTATGTGGGGCTGCCACTGGATTTCGGCGAACCCTGAAACGCCCTGCCAGGCCGTCGGCCCGCTCGTCGGTTAAATTCGGCAAGAGACATTTCGCCTGCCGAACCGGCACGGTCCTTGACGCGCCTCGGTGCCGGAACGATAGTGCAGGCATAACCCTTCCCGAAAGAAAGCACAAGCATGGCCGAGTGGTACGAAATCTCCAACGTGAACGACATTCCATCGCCGACGCTGCTGCTGTATCCGGCGCGCATCGAGCAGAACCTGCAGCGCATGATCGCCATGGCGGGTGGCGCAGACCGGCTGCGGCCACACGTGAAGAC
>JAJAZK010000529.1 GCA_026785765.1 Rhodoferax sp.
CCACGATCAGGTTGGGCATCAAAAGCGGCAGTGTGATGCGGCGCAGCGTGCGCCACGGCGAGGCGGCGTCCATTTCGGCGGCTTCGTACATGTCCTTGGGGATGGCCTGCAATCCGGCCAGCAGGATCAGGGTGTAGAAACCCATGTGGGCCCAGATCGATACGAACACCGTCCAGAAGAATGCCCAGCCGGCGTCCGTCAGCCAGCCGATGGGTTCGTTGCCCGTGGCCACCAGCGCGGCGTTGAACACGCCCTGGCTTTGCAGCAGCCATTTCCAGATCAGGGCGACCACGACCGGTGACAACAACACCGGATAGAAAAACACACCGCGCCAGAAACCACGCCCGATGATCTTGCGGTTCAGCACCAGCGCCGTCACGAGCGAAAACCCGACCATCAGCACCACCTGGATCACGCTGAACTTCGCGGTGTTGAAGATGGCCCGCCAGAACACGTCCTTGCGGCAGGTCTGGATGTCAAAATAATCGCGGCACTCGAACAGGATGCCGAAGTTCTCGGCTCCGGTGAAGGGCCGCTCGAACGGCATCAGCTTCACGCCCCCGGTGGCGGCGTACACAAAGTTGATCAGAATTGGCAGGAAGGTGAACAGGCCGAACACCATCAGGTTCGGCGCAACGAACAACCAGCCAATGCGCGAAACACCCAGCACACGCTGTCCGAGCCGGAACAGTGGCTCGAACAGGTTGAAGAAAATACCCAGTAAACGCGTCAGCCAGTGCATTGGCCGGTGGTCCAGGCTGAGTCTGTTGCCGCGCTCCGGTGAAGGCGCGGACTACTTCTGCGCCTGTTTCACCGCGTCTGCCATGTCGGCTGCAATCTTGGTCATGGCTTCGTCGGTGCTCATCTCGCCCACGATGGCTTGCGTCACACGCGTTACGGTTGGCAACATGAGTGCGCGGTTGAAGCGGTAGCCCTGGAACTGGTAGGCGGCCGGTGCGAGGTTGGCAACACCTGCGCTGAACGTCGCCAGGGCAGCACGCGCCCCCGGCGTGGCACTTGGGTACGGCACGCCCTTTTTGGCCAGACCGGCATGCGCCGGAATATTCTCGGTGCGGCTGGTGAACTCGGAATAGTTGGCTTCTTGCGCGAGGAAATCCAGGAACATGCCGACCTCTTTCGGCGACTTGCTGGTTTTCAGCGCCACCCAGGCGGCACCACCGGGAATACCGGTGCAGGCAGCGGGGCCACAGGGGTTGGGTACCGCCACCCAGTCAAAGGCGTTGCCGATGTCTTTTTGCAGACGGTTGATTTGCCACGAGCCGGACAGCACCATCGCCACCCGGCCGTTCTTGAACTCGCCGATCGAGTCGGCATAACTGGAGCCACCAGAGCCGCCCCAGACTTCCTTGAGCATGGCCCCGTCTTTGTGCCAGCCGACAAACTTGTTGATCGCTGTCTTGTAGCCCTCGTCGAGCACGAGTTCGCCCTTGGCGTCAAGTATCTTCGCGCCATAACTGATGGCCGGGCCGGCGAACCGGTGGCCTGAGCGGTCCCAGGCGAGCGCTGCCTGGGTTTGCGTTGCTTTTGACACCTTGCGGGTGGCATCGACCCACTCGTCCCAGGTCGCCTTGGGGCCAGGCATGGCAATCTTGGCCTGTTCAAACAGGGTCTTGTTGACGTAGGGGCCGGTCATGGTCAGTTGTGACATGAAGCCGTAGATGCCCTTGTCGGTGGCACTCGGGCGCAACCAGGGCAGAGTGCCGCCAAAGTTGGCTTCCCAGTAGGCGCGGTCTTTGACATGGGCGCTGATGTCCATGTAGTACTTGGAAAGGCCGCCCAGGTCGGTCACGCGTGCAATATCCGGGCCTTGGCCGGCAGCTAGCTGCACCGGCAGTTGCTCGACGATGGTCTTGTAGGGCACTACGTCGATGATCACCTTGGTGCCAGGATTTGCAGCCTCGAACTTCTTGGCCAGCTCTGCGGTGACTGTGCACTCGATACCGTCCTGGTAACACATGACGCGGATGTCGGCGGCGTGGGATGCCACGGGAATACTGATGGCGGCGGCGATAGCGGCCAGACGGAAACAAGAGACAGGCGTTACCATGGTGGAGTCCTTGAAAAAATCGGTTTGCGTTGCCGCCGATGCTATGGCAAAAGCACACTGCGCACACTATGGTTTGTACGGATCAACTCATGTAGATGACTGTACACATAGTGACTAATCCAACAGCCCTGTCGCTACCCGACCTGCTGCATGACGCTGCCGGAACGGCGGTCATCAGCACGGCGCACTGGCTGCGCCGGCGCTGTGAGGTCCACGACAGTCTGCTTGCGCTGGCCTACGGGCCAATGCCCAAGAGGCCAAATGGCGTTCAATGTGAGACCTTGCATACGGCGACCGCACAAGGCTTTGGCGGGGCGCGTTTGTTAACCTGCCGCATCGAGACGGGCAGCGGCCAGGGATTCATGTTGCGTGTGTTTGTGCCCAGCGGCGGCGGCCCGTTCCCGGTGTTGTTGCATGGAGATGGATGTTGGCACTATGCCAGTGACGCGGTGATCGGCGCCGTATTGGCCCGCGGATTTGTGTTTGCCCAGTTCAACCGGGTGGAGATTGCGGCGGACTCCGCGCCGGGTGCGAACGCGGCGCTGCCGAGCAGTCGCTTCTTTGCGGGGCAGCAGTATGGGGCCCTGGCTGCGTGGGCTTGGGGCTATCACCGTGCTGTGGACGCGCTGCAGCAACTCGAATGGGTGGACGCGGCATGTATTGCCGTGGTCGGGCACTCGCGCGGCGGCAAGGCGGCCATGTTGGCCGGTGCCACAGATCGGCGCATCGCCTTGACCAGCGCCAACAATTCCGGAGCCGCAGGCGCAGGCTGTTTTCGCCTTCTGGGTGTAGGAGCGGAGACCCTGGCCGACGTCACACGTGTTTTTCCGCATTGGTTTGGCCCGGGCCTGGCGCAGTTTGCCGGCCGCGAGCACGCCTTGCCGTTTGATCAACACTTTCTGAAGGCGCTGATTGCGCCGCGCGCCTTGTTGACGACCGAGGCGCTGGGCGATCTGTGGGGAAATCCTTCGGGTAGCTGGCACACCCATACAGCGGCGCGCGCCGTTTATGGCTTGCTGGACGTGCCGCAGCGCATCGCAATTGCCTACCGCGCGGGGGGACATGGGCACACGCTGGCAGACTGGCTGGTTCTGCTGGATTTTGCGGACTGGGTGTTTCGTGGCAAACAGCGCCCCCGAGTGCAGGACGACAGTCCTTTCGAATGATGCCCGACAGTCTCCTGGACGCTGCCGCCGCCTGCAAAGCTTGACAAGGTTTTTTGCGGTCAGCACCCAACAGGAGGACTTGGTAGGATGGCGGAAATCCTCCGGAGTGACACCATGAACGCCCCATTGCACCGAGAAATCCCCGCCGCAGTCCTGGACGATGCCAAGGCTTTGTCCTGCGCCACTGCGAAATGGGATAGCGACATCGTCCCCGAATTGACCCACTATGTGACGATTCCCGCCAAATCGCCCGGATTCGACGCGAATTGGGAAGCACATGGTCATATAGAGACTGTGCTGCGCAATGCGGCAAGTTGGGTTGAAGCGCAAAAAGTGCCAGGTCTGTCGCTCGAGGTGCTGCGTTTGCCAGGCCGCACACCGTTGTTGTTTTTCGAGGTGGCAGCGACCCGGCCGGCGTCTGCACAGACGGTATTGATGTATGGCCATCTGGACAAGCAGCCCGAGTTCACCGGCTGGCGCAAGGACCTGGGGCCATGGACCCCGAAGCTTGAAGACGGGAAGTTGTATGGCCGCGGCGCGGCCGACGATGGGTACGCGGTGTACGCCAGTATCGCGGCGGTGCAGGCGCTCAAGGCGCAAAACGTGCCGCATCCGCGCATCGTCGGGATTGTGGAGACCTGTGAAGAAAGCGGGTCGTTTGACCTGTTACCCTACATTGACGCCTTGCGTACACGCCTGGGCGATGTGGCGTTGGTGATCTGCATGGACTCGGGTGCCGGCAACTATGACCAACTCTGGCTCACCACCAGTTTGCGCGGAATGGCCAGCGGAACACTCAAGGTCGAGGTGCTGACCGAAGGTGTGCATTCCGGCGATGCGTCGGGCCTGGTTCCGTCGAGTTTTCGCATCCTGCGCCAGGTGCTGGACCGGCTCGAAGACAGCAACACCGGACGGCTTCTGCCGGCGAGTTTCCACTGTGAGGTTCCTCCCGAACGGCTGGCACAGGCGCGGGCGACGGCGGCGATTCTGGGTGATGAGGTCGTACAGCGCTTCCCGTGGGCCCACTATGACTGTGAAGGCGCGGCCCGATTCATGCTGCCCACTACCGCAGACCCGGTACAAGCCTTGTTGAACCGGACCTGGATACCCGCGCTCAGCATTACCGGTGCCGAAGGATTTCCGGCAATCGCCGACGCCGGCAATGTGTTGCGCCCGTACACGGCATTCAAGCTCAGTCTGCGCCTGCCACCCCTGGTCGACGCCGCGCAGGCAGTGCAGCAGATGAAGGCGCTGCTGGAAGACAACGCGCCGTACCAGGCGCGGGTAACT
Organism: Rhodoferax sp.; assembly: GCA_026785765.1. Lineage (GTDB taxonomy): Bacteria > Pseudomonadota > Gammaproteobacteria > Burkholderiales > Burkholderiaceae_C > CAISIP01. Next base: position 4,525 of record JAJAZK010000529.1, read on the forward strand.
TTCGAGAGCGGCGCCAACGCCACCGGCTGGAATGCCCCCGCGACTGCACCCTGGTTTGAGCAGGCCTTGCAGGCCGCGTCCCAGGCGCATTTCGGCGCGCCCTGTGGCTACATCGGCCAAGGCGGTACGATCCCTTTGATGCGCATGCTGGAGCGTGGTTTTCCGAAGTCGCAGATGATGGTGTGCGGCGTTCTGGGGCCCAAGAGCAACGCGCATGGCCCGAACGAATTCCTGCATGTGCCGTACGCCAAGAAGCTGACTGCGGCAGTCGCCCGGGTGATAACACAACTGCCCTGACGCCGCTGTCTGCAGTGCCCCATGGCCGACTCCAACGTCAGCCCGCTGACCGCCAAGGACGGCACCAATCTGGTGGTCGTGGACTGGCCGCTGGACCGTGGTCCGGTGCGTGGGGTGGTGTTGCTGGTGCATGGTCTGGGCGAACATGCCTGGCGTTACGACCACGTGGCCGAGCGGCTGAACCAGTGGGGTTTTGCTGTGCGCGGTTACGACCAGTACGGGCACGGCGAGTCGATGGGCCCGCGCGGAGCGTTGCCAAGCGCGGACCGTTTGTTGTCGGACCTGATTGAAGTCGTCGACGAGTCGCGAGCGCGTATGAATGTCCAAACGCCGTTGATTGTTCTCGGCCACAGCATGGGCGGCCTGGTGGCCGCGCGGTTCGTCGCGCTGGGTTTGCGACCGGTGCAGGGCCTGATCCTGTCGTCTCCGGCCCTGGATCCGGGTCTGGGCATTTTCCAGAAGTTGTGGTTGGCTGTGTTGCCAAAGATTGCGCCGGACTTCCGGGTGGGCAATGGACTGAATCCCAACCTGATCTCGCACGACGCGACTGTGGTGGCAGCCTACAAGGCGGACCCGCTGGTACATGACCGCATTTCCGCGCGGCTGGCGGTTTTTATTGCCGACAACGGCCAAAAAACGATCGCCGCTGCGCCAGGCTGGTCAGTGCCGACCCTGTTGCTCTATGCCGGGCAGGACAAACTGGTCAACCCCAAAGGCAGCCGCGCCTTTGCCCATGCCGCGCCAAAGGCGGTTGTGGTGTCGCATTGTTTCGAGAGCCTTTACCACGAGATCTTCAATGAGCGCGCGGCCGACCGGGAACTGGTGTTCGCGCAACTCAAGAAGTGGCTGGACGCGCGGTTTGGATGACTAAGACCTCCGTAGCAAACCGCCGAGCATGCCCATCAGGTCGCCTGCGCTACCCAACCCGGCGGCGGGTGCCTGTCCTTGCGGAGTCAGTTTATCGATCAAACCAGGCAGGATTTGTGACAACCGAGCAGCCGTATCACCCTTGTTCAAGCCGAACTTGCTGGCCAGGTCGGAGATCGTATCCGGCCCCAAGGCCTGGCTGAGCTGAGCACCCGAGATCGCCTTGTTTTCGCCGCTGCCGACCCAGGACGCAATCACGTCTCCCATTCCGGCCTGCTGGAACTTCTGCATCAGCCCACCCAGGCCGCCCTGGCTGCCGTTATTGGCCAACATGCCGGTGATGGCTTGCAACATCTGTGGATTGTTTGCAAACGCGCCAATCATGCCAGCCAGGCCGCCCTGTGTTTGAGCCCCATTACCGCCCAATACTGCCCCGATGACGGAATTCAGCAAACTCATGGTGATCTCCCGTTGATAAAAACCAAATTGTGCCCCAGGCAATGGTGGGCATTCTGCGGCTGCAGCGACCCAGCCCGGAAACCGCAGTTACATC
>JAJAZK010000530.1 GCA_026785765.1 Rhodoferax sp.
GAAATGCGGATTTCGGTCTGCGCCAGGGCGGTGGGCAAAACACTGAGCGCCACCAGGGCGGTGGCGGCGGCGAGGATGAAGCGTCTCATGGGGTGAACTCCTGCAGGGGTTTGGGTGCGATCACTCTGGAATGGCTGGATCGATGCGCCGTGGAAAAGCTGTGTCAGCGCGCGGGCTGGATGGTGACCGACAGGCGGCCGATGCCCTTGATCTCGGCGTCGACCTGGTCGCCCACCTTGAGGAAGGTCTGTTTGGGCGCGCCCACACCGGCTGGCGTACCGGTCAGCAAGACATCGCCCGGGTCCAGGGTCATGATGCGCGAGGCAGTGGCGATCTGCTCCGCCACCGAGAAGATCATGTCGCTGGAGCGCCCGTCCTGCTTGAGCTCGCCGTTGACCCAGAGCTTGAGACCCAGGTTCTGCGGGTCGGCGATCGCGCTGGCCGGCACCAGACGCGGGCCCAGCGGGCAACAGGTGTCGTTTGCCTTGCCAGCCACCCAGTCGAGTTTGTAGAAAGTCTCCGGCGCACGGTTGTGGTCGCGGGCGGAAAAGTCGATGGCCACCGTATAAAACGCGACGTGCTCCAGTGCCGTTTCGACCGGCACGTTGCGCGCGGTCTTGCCGATCACGACGGCCAGTTCGACCTCCCAGTCGAAGGCCTTGGTGCCGATGGGCATGTGCACGGTGGGCCCGGGCCCGACGACGGCGTTGCGGGGCGGCTTCATGAAGAAGAACAGGCGCTGGTCCTCCTTCCTGGCACCGGGCATGCCCATCTCGGCCAGATGGTCGAAGTAGTTGGCACCGGCACACAGAATCTTGCCCGGGTACAGCAAGGGGGCCAGCACCCGGACGTCTGCCGCCGCCAGACCGGTCGTCGCCTCGCATCGCGATGCCAACGCCTGCAGCAGCGCCTGGTTGGTTTGCCAATCGCTGACCAGACCGGCCAGGTCAGGGGAGGCAAGGGCGCGCCCGGCAGCCCCAGCAAGCACCGCTATCGGGAAGAAGCGGCCTTCTCTCTCGATGCACGCAATGGGTTGGCCCAAGTGTTCTACGGTGGCAAGTGCAAACATGGCCAGGCTCTCGGTAAAGGGAATCAGTGGATGGATACGCCGGGTGAATTTCGGGGTGATTCTATTTTGCATAAATATTAATTGTCAACATAAATTATGTAGAAATGGATAAAGAACAAGGTTTTTTGTTTTACTATCGTGGCAAATACTGCTTCACTCCGAATCCATGGAAATCTCGCCCACACCACGGACCGATACCGCCGCCAACGCGAGGACGCTGGCCAGCCAGGCGCAGGAGCTGCTTCGCAAGGACATCCTGAGCGGGCAACTCGCGCCGGGCCAGCGCCTGCGCACCAAGGAGCTGCAGGCGCGGTATGGGCTGGGACTGAGCCCGCTGCGTGAATCGCTCCAGCGCCTGTCGGCCGAGGGCATGGTCGTCAACGACGAGCAGCGCGGATTTGCCGTCGCCCCGGTGTCGGTGGCTGAACTGGAAGACTTGACGGTGGCCCGCACCGCACTCGAATCCATCATGTTGCCGATGGCCATCGCCAAGGGCACGGCGGACTGGGAGGCCGATATCGTGGCGGCATTTCACCGCTTGTCGCGCACGCCGCTGCCGCTCGATCCGGCGGCTCTGCAAGACGCCAGTTTGTGGGAGATGCGGCACCGCGCCTTTCACCAGGCCCTGGTCGCCGGGTGTGGTTCGCCCTGGTTGCTGCGGATGCATGCGCAGCTGGTGGACCAGTCCGAGCGGTATCGCAAGATCCGCATCCTGCACCACCAGGAGCGCAGCGCGCAGGTGCGCGATGTCAACGCCGAACACCAGGCTGTGATGGACGCGGTGTTGCGGCGCGACGCCCCGCAGGCCATCGATTTGATGCACCGCCACCTGGTGGCCACCAGCGAAGCCACTGCCAAACTGATGCAGGCCCCCAACCCGACGGAGAAAAAATCATGATTATTCGTTCCGCGATTCTGGAAGGCTCGGTGGCTGACGCCGACCGCAGCCAGTTCGACCAGCAGATGCGTGGGCCGGTGCTGGACGCCATCGCCACCTACCTGGGCATCCGCAGCGTGAAGTTGCGTCGCCTGGTACAGACGGATGCGGATACCCCACCGGTTTACATGGTGTTTGACCTGCATTTTGACGACATCGCCGCCATGGACGCCGCCTTGGCCAGCCCGACTCGGCAGGCGGTGCGTGCGCAGGTCGCGCAGTCCATGTCCAACTTCAAGGGCCGTATCTACCACCAGGTTTTCGAGCTGGGCTGAAGTGCATCCATGGCGACCCTGATCACCGGTGCCGGCCTGATTGGTTGCCACACGGCGGCTTTGCTGGCTGCCCGCCGTGACCCGGTCGTACTGCTGGATTTACACCCGGACCCGGCTCTGATCGGATCGATGGTGCCACTTGATCGCGTGACGCTGCAGGCGGGTGACGTGCGCGACCGCGGGGCCATGCTGGAACTGTTTCGCCAGCACCACATCAAGGCCGTCGTCCACACGGCCGCTGCGCTGAGCATGGCCATCCGCACGACGCCCACCCTGGCCGCAGACGTGAACTTTGGCGGCACCGTGAACCTTCTCGAAGCCGCGCGGCAGGTCGGCGCGCGGCGTTTCGTGCTCGCTTCGTCAACCACGCTGTATTACCCGATTTTCCACCGCCCACAGCTGGCGCCGGTGCCCGAGGATTTTGCCTTTCACGCGGTCAGTGAACGACCGGCCAGTCTGTACGCGGCCAGCAAGATGGCAGCGGAGTTTTTTGCGCAGCACTACGCGGATCAGTTCGGGCTGTCGGTTGGTATCTTGCGGTATTCGGCCGTGCTGGGGCTCTGGCGTGGCCCCAACAATTCGGTGCCTGGGCGGCTGCTGGCCACCTTGCTGGGCCAGGGCGCGCGGGATGGCTTGGTGGCAATGCTCGACCCGCTGTTGCTGTGGTCCGGCGGTGACGACTTCATCGACGCTCGCGACGTGGCTGTCGCCAATGTGGCTGCCCTTGATGCGCCAGCCTTGCCAGGGCGGGTCTACACCATTGGCAGCGGCAAACTTGCGTTGTTCGAGGATTTTCTGGCCGCTGCGCGTGCTGCCCGACCGGACCTGCGCTACACGGATGTGGCCTTGCCAGGCACCGGTTTTGCCGGATTCGCGCACCAACGGACGCAGCCGTTTGATGTGTCGCGTGCGCAATCAGAGTTGGGCTTCACGGCGCGGCACGATTTGGCATCTTCGTTTCTCGCCGCACGCCCATTCGCCGTGTCTTGAGTGCAGTGCGCGGCAACGCGATTTTTACATTCGCGACCTGCTTGCATGGTCACGTGAAGCCGTTGGTTTGTGGCTTCGCGGCAAGTGCGGACCGGATCAGGAGAAACAGCATGGAAACATCAAGGAACGCGGGTTTTGTTCGTCACGTGGGGCAACGGAGTGCAAAGAATTTGTAGCGCTGCAGGCGGGGCGGCCCGCAGGCAATGTCACGCTGTACCGCCACGTCGTCGGGCCGCAGCTCCGGTGCCCGGCCCATGGCTTGACTTGGCGCGCGTCGTCGTCTGCAGCAGCGAACGGCATGGCGGGCTGGTGGTCCGGGTCGTCCCAGTCGCGCTCCACCAAACTGGCCCCGTCGGCCGTGGCGTCAATCGGCCTGGATGCCGAATTCCTTGATCACTTTGCCATACCGGCTGTTGTGCTCGGTATTGACCTTGGCCAGCTCGGTCGGCTCTCCGCCGGCCGGGACCAGCGCCAGCAGCGTCATGCGCGCGCGCACATCGGGCATCCTGAGGATTTCATTGAAGTGGCCGTTGAGCGTGCGCTGGATGTCGGCCGGCAACCCCTTGGGCGCCATGAACCCTTGCCAGGCGCCTACATCGGCATCTTTGATGCCAGATTCGGCGAGCGTCGGAACGTTCGGCGCCAATGGTGAACGCTGCGGGTCGGCCACGCCCAGGTTGACCAGCTTGCCCGAGGCGATATGTTGCGCTACCGGCCCCAGGGTGGTGTACATCATCGGGATATGCCCACCAATCAAGTCGACTACCGCCGGGCCGCTGCCACGGTAGGGCACCTGGGTGATCTGAACCCCGGCAGACTTGTTGAACATCGCGCCCAGAATGTGCATCGGTGATCCGCTGCCCGGGCTGCCGTAGCTGGTGATCTTGCCGCCCTTGGCGGCGGCGACGAGGTCTTTCAAGCTGGTCACACCACTGGCCGTGGTGGCAACCACAAACAGGGACTGCGTACCCGCGAGGATGATGGGCGTGAAGTCATTCAGCGGGTCATACATGGCTCCGGCACCGGTTTTCAGCACCAGCGGCGCGATCGAGAAAGTGTTCGGTGTGAACAGCAGCGTGTAGCCGTCGGCCGGGGCCTTCGCGACAAAGGAGTTACCTATGGTGCCACTGGCACCGGGCTTGTTTTCCACGATGACACTCTGGCCGACACGCGACGAGAGCTTTTCCGCGAACAGTCGGCCGAGGGCATCGGTGTCGCCGCCTGGCGGGAACGACACGATCACGGAGATTGCCTTGTTGGGATAGGCCTGCGCTGCAACGCCACCCGCTGCCACTGCACCAGTTGCTGCCAGAGCAGCCAGAAACATGCGACGAAACATCATGAAGTACTCCTTGAAAAACCGTTCGATGCCTGCTTGCCAGCCTTTCCGAAAAGATTGGTTTGCGCTTTTTGGCAGTCTACAGGCCGATTGCGGCGCGCGCCAAGAGGGTAACTCCGCAGCAGGTGTTTCAGCAGCTAAACCGCCCGCTGCCACGCGCCCGCCTCGGGAAACGAGTGCGTCGACCGGGCTATTGCGCTTCGTTGGCGCCGCGCAATTTGCCGAAAATCGCCAACAGGATCACCGCCGTGACGACCGATGCGATGAAGCTGGCGCCTTCACCCGCCTTGTATCAGCCATTGAACTGTCCGACAAAGTCGGCCGCCAGTGGCCCGGTAACGGATACCTGTGTAAAACAGTCCGCTGATGCTTGACCGAAGAGTCGCTTTTGCTGACAATGAGTCATTAGTGAATCATCGTTTCACTAAAGTAACAGTTATGGATCATCTACGAAGGTAACAGACGACATGGACTCCGAAGATTTCAGCCCTGACTGGCACGAAGTAGCCGCGCGCGACCAGCTTGACCCCGATTTCCCGCTTGGCGTCGAGGTCCAGGGCCAACAGGTAGGCCTGTTCCTGCTCGAAGGACAAGTACACGCACTCGACGACGTGTGTCCACATGCCTACGCCATGTTGTCGCAGGGTTTTCAGGAGAACGGCTTGATCGAATGCCCGCTGCACGCAGCGCGTTTCGAGATCGCCACCGGTAAATGCCTCAATGAGATTGGCCAACGCGACATCCGCTGTCTCCCGGTACGGGTCGTGGATGGCAAGGTGTCTGTGCGCATTCCCATCCAACCGGTGGCGCCTGCATGAGCGCCGCCGGGCCGCTCCCAAGGCGCTCGCTACCGCAGCCGTCAGGCGAAGGTACTCCGGTGAGTGCCGCCGGGCCGCTCCCAAGGCGCTCGCTACCGCAGCCGTCAGGCGTAGGTACTCCAACAGGCGCCGCCGGGCCGCTCCCAAGGCGCTCGCACCGCAGCCGACAGGCGAAGGTACTCCAGTGAGCGTCGAAATCCAGCTACAGGATCGGCGCGTGTTGGTCACCGGGGCGGCGCGTGGTCTCGGCGCGGCGTTCGCGCGTGCCCTGGTCGCTGCCGGCGCGCGGGTCGTGCTCAGCGACGTTCTGCACGAGCGCGGCCACAAACTTGCGGACGAGCTTGGCGCAGCTGCCAGTTATGTGCCGATGGATCTTGCCGATGCAGTGTCGATTGCCGACGCAGTCCAGGCGGCGGCCGCAGTTATGGGCGGACTGGACGGACTGATCAACAACGCAGCCATCACCGACTCCGGCGGCAAGACCATGGACCAGCTTGATGCCCAGACCTGGGACCGGGTGATGGCGGTGAACGTGCGCGGCGTCTGGCAGGCCACAGTCGCGGCACAGCCGCATCTGGCCGCTTCCGGCAGCGGGCGGGTTGTCAATCTGGCCTCCGACACCGCCCTGTGGGGCGCTCCGCGTTTGCTGGCCTACATTGCCAGCAAGGGCGCAATTGTTGCCATGACACGTGCCATGGCGCGTGAGCTGGGGCCACAGGGCATCACAGTCAACGCCATTGCGCCTGGCCTGACCCTGGTCGAAGCCACCGACTATGTGCCGGCCGAACGGCATGCCTACTACTTGCAGGGCCGCGCTGTGCCGCGCGCCCAGGTTCCCGACGATGTGACGGCGGCCGCGCTGTTTTTGCTGACGCGCGCCAGCGGTTTCATCACCGGCCAGTTGCTGCCGGTCAACGGCGGTTTTGTCATGCGCTGATGCAACAGCCACGCACCCTTGGAGAAGTCCCCATGAAAACCAGTACCGCCGCCGCCAACCAGCCGGTGTTCAACCTGCTTGGTCTGCTCGACGCCACGATCGCGCCCGAGCCGGAGATCCAGCGCAGCATGCTGCAACCCGCCGGTCAAAACCTGGCGCAATGGATGGAGAGCCGTGTGGCGCGTTTCCCGACGCGGCGGTACGACTGGGATGCACTGAAGTTCCAGGCCGATTTCGATCCCAAATACCGGCGTGCCCAAATGCGCTACATGGGCACCGGTGGAACGGGCGTGGCAAGTGACAACAATACCGTGCCAGCGGCGCACTTCACGTTCTCCACGATGGTGATCCCGGCCGGCCACGAAGGCCCGTCTCACATTCACTACGACGTGGAAGAGGTGTTTTTCGTGATGCGCGGGATGATGAAGGTGGTCTGTGAAAAGGACGGTGAGCGTTGGGAGTCGGTGCTGCGCGAACGCGACCTGATCTCGGTGCCGCCCGGTGTCTACCGCGAGGAGATCAACATCGGTGATGAAGACGCGTTGATGTGCGTGATGCTGGGTTCGCCCAAGCCGATCACGCCGGTGTATCCGCCAGACAGCCCGTTGACCAAACTCAAACGCGGCTGAACCACAGCGCTCTTGAATCGGTACCAGGCATGGCCTTGTCGGAGCAGCTCAAACAGTTTCCCGTCGCGCGCGCCACGGCGGGCGGCGCCACGGTGGCGTTTCGCGAGGCGCTGCCAGCGGGTTATTCAGGGCCCGTCACGCATGTGCTGCTGCACGGTATTGGTTCGGCATCGGCTAGCTGGCTGGGGCAGTTGTTGCAGGCTGCAAGCCCCGACGCTGTGCCGTGTCGCCTGCTGGCCTGGGATGCACCGGGATACGACGGCAGCGACGCAGTGTCAGCGCTGCAACCCGATGCCGGTGCTTATGCCCGCCGCCTTTGGGACTGGCTCGATGCCCTGGGGTTGGCCGCAGGGCAGCCGCTGACGCTGGTGGGCCATTCGCTTGGCGCGTTGATGGCCGCACGGGCTGCCGTATTGCGCCCGCAGCGTGTGGCGCGCCTGGTGCTGCTGGCACCGGCGCCGGGATATGCCCGTGCCGAGGCTGCCGTTCGCAATAAAAAGCTCAGCGAGCGCTTGGCCAGCCTGGCCGAGCTCGGGCCGGCCGGCCTGGCCAGCAAACGGGCGGGCGCCATGCTGTCGGCGCAGGCCAGCACCGAGCAACGGTTATTTGTAGAGCAGGTGATGGCCGGCATCCGCCCCGACGGTTACACGCAGGCGGCACACATGTTGGCGGGCGGCGACCTGCAGCATGACCTGGCGCAACTGCCCTGTGCGCGCGTGATTGCCAGCGGCAACGCCGATGGTATTACCCCAGTCAAGGGCTGCGCGGCGCTGGCACAGGCGCTTGGCATTCCCTATCTGTCGCTGGGTGCGGTGGGCCATATGTGCACACTGGAAGCGGCGGCGGCGGTGAACCACCTGCTGGGCATCAGCGGAGAGCCGGCATGACCGATCTATCCGGCGACGACCGCTACACCGTACCGGCGCTGCAGCGTGGCATGCAGTTGCTGGGGCAGTTCTCGCGCGCGGAGCGGGAGTTGACCGGCGCCGAATTGTCGCGCCGGCTCGACCTGCCGCGGGCTTCGGTGTTCCGGCTGTTGCAGACGCTGGAACAACTGGGGTTTGTCGAGCGCGTTGGCGAAAGCACGAGTTACAAGCTCGGCATTGCGGTATTGCGGCTCGGATTCGAGTATCTGGCATCGATGGAGCTCGCCGAGTACGGGCGCCCGATCATCGACGACCTGTGTGGCTCAACCGGACTGTCGGCGCACCTGGTGGTGCGCGATGGCCGCGAGGTGGTGTTTGTCGCCAAATCGGCAGGGCGTTCGTTCATGTTCAATTCGGTACAGGTCGGCGCACGTTTGCCGGCCCATGCCACCGTGCTGGGGCGGGTGCTGCTAGGCGATCTGGCCGCGCAGGAGCTTGCCGATTTGTACGCCGGTCTTGCGCTGGAGTCGTTCACCGCGCAGACACCGACCAGCCTGGATGCTTTGCAACAGTTGGTGGCGGCCGATGCGCAGCGGGGTTATGGCATCAGCCAGGGCGGGTTCGAACCCGGCATATCGACGATTGCGGCGCCGGTGTTCGATGAGCACCAGCGCATCGCCGCGGCGATCGGCCTCACCGTACCCTCGCAACGCGTCGACCCAGCGGCCCTGGAGGCGATCGTGGCCCAGGTCTGTGATGCCGCCACCCGCCTGTCGCAACGCATCTGCAATTTGCCGCCACTGGGTCGGCGGCCGGCCGCGCGACAGCAGCACACCATTCCTTTCAAGACGGACTCGCAGCACGACACCGTCGCAACCAGAAGAAGACAGAGTGACAAGCAGTTCTGAACGTATCACCGTGGGCGAGTTGGCCGTCAGGTTCTTGGAGCAATGTGGCACGCGTGCGGCATTCGGCGTGATCTCCATC
>JAJAZK010000531.1 GCA_026785765.1 Rhodoferax sp.
CCCTCGAATTCTATCGACGGGGGCGCTCAGTGGGGCAGAACCAATCGTAGATTCTCCAGCATGTCGCTCGCCATCCGGTCCAGGTCGTAGTGAGCACGCCAACCCCAATCCGACTGCGCCGCAGAGTCATCGATGGACCCGGGCCAGCTGTCGGCGATGGCCTGGCGAAAGTCGGGCGCGTAGTCGATCTCGAAACCGGGCACCAATCGCGCCACTGCCGCAGCAATCTGTCGCGGCGTGAAGCTGATACCAGCCAGGTTGTACGACTGGCGTTCGCGCACCTGCGCCGACGGCGCCTCCATCAACTCCAGGGTTGCGCGAATCGCGTCGGGCATGTACATCATCGGCAAAGCGGTGTCGGGGCCCAGAAAACTGCAATAACGGCCGCTCTTGATCGCAGCGTGAAAGATTTCGATGGCGTAGTCGGTGGTGCCACCCCCCGGCGGCGTCTTCCAGCTGATCAACCCGGGGTAGCGCAGGCTGCGCACGTCGACCCCGTGGTTGCGGTGGTACCAGGCACACCAGCCCTCACCCGCAAGTTTGGAAATGCCGTAGACCGTGGTCGGATCCATCACCGTCTTTTGCGGCGTGTTGTGGCGCGGGGTGGACGGACCGAAGGCGGCAATCGAACTGGGCCAGAAGATACGCTGCAGCTTGTGCGTACGAGCCAGCTCCAGCACGTTCAGCAGGCCCTTCATGTTCAGGTCCCAGGCCCACTTGGGATGCTGCTCGCCGCGCGCCGAGAGTGCCGCAGCCAGCAGGTAGATCTGCGTGATGCGGTGGCGCTCCACCAGTTCCGTCAAGGCGCCGACTTCGGTCGCGTCCAGCGCTTCGTGGCGCACGCCCAAAGTCCTGCCGTCTGGCACCAGGTCACTCGTCACTACGGCATCGACTCCGTGGCGCGCCACCAGCGCCTGCGTCAGTTCGGTACCAATCTGTCCGTTCGCCCCGACGATGAGAATGCGTGGTTCCATCACCACGCCTCAGGCCAGGATGCCGAGTTCGCGTCCGGCCTGCGCAAACGCCGCCACCGCGCGCTCCAGGTCGGATCGTTCATGGACAGCGCTGATCTGCACCCGAATCCGCGCCTGCCCCTTGGGCACGACAGGAAAGAAGAATCCCACCACATACACGTCCAGTTCCAGCAGGCGCGCGGCCAGCTGCTGTGCCCGCTGCGCGTCATGCACCATGATGGGCACGATCGGATGCTCGCCGGGCTTGATGGCGAACCCTGCCGCCGCAATGGCCGCACGGAAATAGGCGGTGTTTTGCAGCAACCGGTCGCGCAGGGCGGTTGAACCTTCGAGCAGGTCGAGCACGGCAATCGAAGCACCCACAATGCTGGGCGCCACCGTGTTGGAGAACAGGTAGGGGCGCGAACGCTGGCGCAGCAGCTCCACCACTTCGCGCCGGGCACTGGTGAAGCCACCGGAGGCACCACCCAGCGCCTTGCCGAGCGTGCCGGTGATGATGTCAATCTTGCCGAAAACACCACGGTGCTCGTGGGTACCGCGCCCGGTGGCACCCATGAAGCCGCTCGCATGGCATTCGTCCACGCCCAACAATGCGCCATGGCGGTCGCATACTGCGCGCATCACGTCGAGTTGCGCCACTGTGCCGTCCATGGAGAACACGCCATCGGTGAACACCAGCTTGAAACGCGCGCCGTCGGCGGCGGCCTGCTCCAGACAACGCTCCAGGTCGGCCATGTCGTTATGTTCGTAGCGGTACCGTTTGGCCTTGCAAAGGCGAATGCCGTCAATGATGGAGGCGTGGTTGAGTGCGTCGCTGATGATTGCGTCCTGCTCGCCCAGCAAGGGCTCGAAGAGGCCGCCGTTGGCATCAAAGGCTGCCGCGTACAGAATCGTGTCTTCGGTGCCCAGGAAGCGTGACAGGCGCGCCTCCAGAGTCTTGTGCAGGTCTTGCGTGCCGCAGATGAAGCGCACCGAACTCAGCCCATATCCGTGCGTGCGCAACGCATCATGGGCTGCCTGCACCACCTGCGGGTGCGAGGAAAGACCCAGGTAGTTGTTGGCACACAGGTTGAGCACGTCGCGGCTGGTGCCGTCCGCCGCCAGAGTGCGCACGTGAGCGCCCTGCGGCGTGGTAATGATGCGTTCGGCCTTGTACAGGCCGGCGTCGCGTATGCCCTGCAGCTCCTGGCGCAGGTGTGCGGTGAAGTCTTCGCTGGTGGTCATGGTGTTCTCCGCTGGCCGGTACGGCACCGGCTGGCGGCAATAGTACCGTTTTCGGCCGTCATGCAGGCGCTACGGCAGGTGCGACGACTCCGGCCCAGCCGGTGGCTCGCGCAAGTGTGCCGTCACCATAATGCCTGAGCGCGCGCGCATACACGCGCACGGGATTGCCAATCACACTTTCAGTGCAGATGGAGCAACACGCAAGCGGCGGCACCGCCACTGACCAAGGCACGATAAGCCTCACTTGTATCGCCTTCTGCGATGAAAAGCTCCTGGCGGCTTTGCGCCAGCGACGCACCGGTCAATCGCGCCAGGGCCAGTGCATCCACGCAAAAGCGCTTCGACCGGAAGTCCCACCCGGATTCTTCGTTCAGGCGTTCGACAGAGTTGTTCACATGTGCTCCAGCCCTATATCAGGGAACCGCAACTTCTCTATCGGCGCAACGGCAGCAATCCTGAGGTCGTTTCGGGATTTTTCCGTCGGCTACACTCGTTTTGACCATGGCAAAGCGCGCCGACCAGCAGCGTCTCGAAGAACTGGGATTGAACTCATCCGCACCGCCCGGCCAGTTGCTGTTTGATGGCTGGCTATTGCGTTTGTGGCCCGGACAGGCCAAACGCGCGCGCTCGGTCAACGCGGTGTATCCGTCCAGTCGGCCGCTGGGCGACAAGATCGCCTACTGCGAACGGTTGTACGCCAGCCATGGCTTGCCAACGATCTTCCGCATCACTCCGTTCTCGCAGCCTCCCGAGCTGGACGCGGAACTCGCACGGCGCGCCTATCCGCGCTTCGAGACGACGGCAGTGGAAGCCGCCACCATCGATCCGGCGCAACTGCCGGCCAGTGTTGCCCGGACGCTGGAGCTGGTACCGTGGGTCGAAGCGGTGGGCAATTTGCGCGGGTCCAGCGCGGTGTACCGCCAAAGCCACCTGGCACGACTGCAGAACACACTGCTGCCAATGCGCGCGCTGGCGCTGTGGCACAACGGCGCCGTGGCGGCGACGGGTTTGACGATTGTCGAAGACAGTTGGGCCGGGCTGTTCGACATCGTGACCGACGCGACGCTGCGCCGGCGCGGTTTTGGCGATCAGATCGTGCAGGGTCTGCTGACGGCGGCGTGGGATATGGGCGCGCGCCAGTCGTACCTGCAAGTAAGCGTCGACAATACGCCGGCACGCGCCCTGTACGCGCGTTACGGCTTCCAGGAACAGTACCAGTATTGGTACCGCGGCCACGCAAACTGAGTCAACTCCATGAAAAAACCACTTGCCATCCTGCTGTCCTTGACCCTGATCGCCTGTGTGCGCGCCGACCAGTTGATCGGCGAGGTCTCTACCGCCTTCATCCTGATCGGGGCCAACCACAAGGTGATAGTGGAGGCCTATGACGATCCCAAGGTCAATGGCGTGGCCTGTTATGTGTCGCGCGCCAAGACCGGCGGTGTGATGGGCACCATTGGCCTGGCGGAGGACAAATCCGAGGCCTCGATCGCCTGCCGCCAGGTCGGCCCGATATCGTTTACCGCGAAGACCATCGAACAGCAGGAGGAAATGTTCAACGAACGCATCTCTGCGGTCTTCAAGAAGTTGCGCGTGGTGCGCATGGTCGACCGCAAACGCAATGTACTGGTCTACCTGACCTACTCCGACCGCCTGATCGACGGCTCGCCGCAGAACAGCGTCACTGCGGTGCCGCTGGGGACCGTCGCCCTGCCGACCGTGAAATAGATGGCCATCACGGCTGCGTGCCGTCGCCGACGCGCTGGTACCGTACCTCCAGTTTGCGTACGTGGTCGACGCCGATGAACTCGTACCTGGACGGGAAACTCAGCGCGAAAGTGGCGTATGGCATGGTCGGCGCCGACAAGGGCTTGCCGTTGATGCGCAGGTAGCGCCGCTTCAGGTTGGTGCCGTCAAAGGTCCACTCACCGCTGGATTCTGAACGGATCGGTGGCTGGTCAGCGGGTTGGACGGCCAGGGAAGACTCGCTGAAACTTCCCTGCGCCTGCAACACCAGCACCCTGCGCACTGCCGTGCCCTGCTCTTCATACTCCCGCAGCCAGGTTCCGACGAGCCGCTTTTGCATCGCCTCGGCGGCGGACTGCTGTGGCGTTTCATCGCAACCCGCCACCACCAGGGCAAACAAGCCCAGCAACCATCGCAACCGTCGCATGGCTTTGGCCCCGCCCTCACCAGGCCATGTTCGGGAAACCCGCCGCGCCAGCGGCGCGTTGCACTACCGCCTGCGCCGTCGCCAGGTCTTGCGCGGTGTGCCCGAGCGACTTGTAGACCGTGATGTCCTTGGCAGTCTGCCGTCCGGCCACCTGCCCGAGCAGCACCTCGCCAATCTCGCCGCGCAGGTGAGAACCGGTCACGACGCCATCCGCCAGTGCCTGCAACCATTCCCCAGCCTGCACCGCCGCACTGGCACGCGCATCCACAAAAAAACGCGCGCAGCGCACCACCTCGTTGTCGGCTTCGCGCGCACTCGCCACACTGGCGCCCACCAGATTGACGTGTTGTCCAGGCACCAGCCAGCTGCCGTGCAAAATCGGTTCGCGTGCGCCGGACAGGGTGCAGACCACGTCGGCCGCGTGTACGGCTTCACGCGCCGACGCGCACACTATTACCTCCATTCCGGTCTGCGGCCCGAGTTCCTGTATGAAGCGCGCCACACTGCCCGGGTTGCGGCCCCACAACTGCAAGCGCGTGAAAGGCCGAACCCCGCGCAGCGCAGGCACATGCCACAAGGCCTGGTGCCCGGTGCCGAGCAGGGCCAGCACCGCACTATCCGGCCGGGCCAGGGCGCGCGTGGCCACGGCACTGGCGGCTGCCGTGCGCAGCGCCGTCAGGCTATTGCTCTCGAGTATGGCCAGTGGCTTGCCGCTGCGGGCGTCGAACAGCACCACGACGCCAGCGTGGCTGGGCAGACCAAGGGCCGCATTGCCCGGGTACAAGGCCAGCACCTTGGTGCCGAAAACTCCCTGCGCCAGCATCGCGCCAGGCATCACCCCCATGGCGTTCGCGCCAGCCAGAGGTACCACCGTGCGCAGCGGCGCCAGCACCCGACCCAAAGACAGTGCCCGCATTGCCATGTCGACCACTTCCACGCAGTCGCCAATGGGCAACAGGGACTCGATTGCAGCAGCACCCAGAACTTTCATTCGATTTACATCCCATGCCGTGGCAAGCGCCGATTGTGGCACCTGCGCCGCCTGCGCCAGCGGCCAAAAGCTGCCATACTGCCAGCCCGCCCAAAGGCTCCCACACCGATCGAACCAGCTATGTTGAAGTTCACATGTTGCGACGCTGTTGCCCAGTTTTCCGGGCGCGTGCACGCCCAGGTGCTGCAGGGCATACAGCGCGGTTACGAAAAGGAATGTCTGCGCGTCGATGCCGATGGCCATCTGGCCCATACACCCCATCCGCTTGCGCTAGGCTCCAAACTGACCCACCCCTGGATCACCACCGACTACTCGGAAGCGCTGCTGGAGTTCATCACGCCGCCGTCAAAAGACCCGGAGGATCCGCTGCAGGTTTTGCGTAACGTCCACCGTTACACGGTGCCGCAGCTGGGCGCAGAGACACTCTGGGCCAGTTCCATGCCCTGCCTGATCGGGGATGACAGCAACATCCCGCTGGCCGACTACGGCAGCTCGAACAAAGCCAGGTTCAAGTATGTGTACCGCGAAGGTCTGGGGCTACGGTACGGCCGCCAGATGCAAACGATTGCCGGTGTGCACTACAACTGGTCGCTACCAGAGAACTTCTGGCTGGCATTACAAGACTGCTGTGAAAGCCAGGACCCGCTGCAAGACTTCGTCAGTACGCGTTACTTCGGCCTGATCCGCAACTTTTTGCGCTACGGCTGGCTTGTGCCGTACCTGTTTGGCGCCTCACCGGCGATTTGCCAATCGTTCCTGCGCGGGCGCAAGGCTGATTTGACGGAGCTGGTGCCAGGCACGCTGTACGGCCCCTACGCCACCAGCCTGCGCATGAGCGACCTGGGTTACCAGAACAGTGCCCAGGACAAACTGCATGTGAGCTTCAACTCGCTGGCCGAATACACCGCGGCGCTGGATACGGCCATCCGCACTCCCGACCCGTATTACCAGGAGGTCGGCGTGCAGGAGGGTGGCCACTGGAAGCAGCTCAACGCCAACCTGCTGCAAATCGAGAACGAGTTTTACGCCGCCATGCGGCCCAAACGCGTAGGCCGTGACCGGCCTGCCAAGGCACTGCGACTGCAGGGTGTGGAATATGTCGAGATGCGCTTGTTCGATTTGAACCCGATGGTCGACATCGGCATCACGCCTGAACAAGGCGCGTTTGCCGACGCGTTGTTGCTGATGTGCCTGTTTCGCGACAGCCCGCCCATCAGCGCGCGCGAGCAGGGCGAGAACGACGAGAACAAGCGCCGCGTCGTCACCCGCGGGCGCCAACCCGACCTGCACC
>JAJAZK010000532.1 GCA_026785765.1 Rhodoferax sp.
CCAAACACCTGCATGGCAGCCATGTCGATCCAGTACAACAGGGGTGGCTTGTGGAAAAACGGCAGGCCGTTGAGGGTCGGCACCAGCCAGTCAGCGCCAAGCATCTCGCGCGCTACGTTGGCATAACGTCCTTCATCCGGCAGTGACAGCGCGCGCCAGCCGAGTGTGGCGAGAAGCCACACGGCAAGTACGAAAAGCAGGAAACCGGTGGATTCGAAATCGGCAATCTGCCGCCATCGACGCACCGGCGGGCTTGCGGATGTTGCACGCGGTTGCGCCATCGGTTCCCGAGTCAGGCCGCTACCGGACGCGCGCGGGCAAAGACCATGCGCAAGTCGAATTGCGGATCAGCGGCCAGTCGCAGGTAAACGCCGACCACCCATAGCAGGCTCAGGCCGATCACCGCGTCACGGGTGGCTGAATTCACCAGGGCACTCAGCAGCAGCGTCACGGCAGCAACAAAAGTCACGCGCCCGACCACGTCCTGACGCCGCCATCCGGCCCGGCAGGCCGCCAGCAACAACAAGAGCCAGACCAGCGCGCCTGGCACCCCGGCCTGGGCGCCCATCCACAACAGGTCGTTGTGCGGCATGTTCAGGTCTGCCAGCAATGGCGGCACGCGTTTGCGCCACTGGTCGTTCCAGGCACCGATGCCCCAACCCATCCACGGGCGCTCCAGCACCATTGCACCGGTATGGCGGATCATCTGCACGCGGATGTTCCAGCTTTTGTACGCAACCTCACCGTCAACAGCCTGCTGTACCTCGCTAGCACCCTGGGCGAGTCTGCTCCGGACTTCCGGTACGGCCGCCACAAACAGGGCAGAGGCCAGCAGCGCCAGTGCAAGCAAGCTAAACAACGTAGGCTGGTGGTGGCGCCACTGGTGCGCCACGGCGGTGAGAAGGGCCAGCAAAACCATCAACAAGGCGGTGCGGCTTGGCAATACAAAAACCAGCACGGCTGTCAAAGAAACCAGCACCGCAACAGCCAGCAGGCGCATCTTGCCAACCGGCGACAACGCCAGCACCACCGCCGATCCGGCCAGCACCGCCATCAACAGGCCGTTGGCAATCGACTTGTTGCCTGAGTAATGGATCAGGTGGCGCCAAACCGCCAGCTCCGGCAATCCGGCAACGGCATGGACACCAATAATGCACAGGCTGAGAATTGCCGCCGCAAGGAAACCCCGCAGCGCCCAAAGCGCCTCGTCCGGCGTCAGCGCCAGCGCCAGCGCCAGGGTCAACACGATGCGCGCGCCATGCCACAGATTGGACGGCGTTTCCGCATACCAGACGGGCTGCAATGCCAGCACCGCCAACGTCCACACCACGAACATGGCCAATGGCCAGTACAGAGGATGGGCGCGCACCCGGCCCCAGCGCGCGCCAGCGGTACCTGTGACCAGAGTGGCAAGCCCCAGCGCAAAAAACGCAAAGTAGTTCATGCCCACCGGCATGAATACCACCAGGCCCCAGAACAAAGCACAGCAGGAGACCAGCTTATCCTTGACCATGCTCCGATTGTAGGAGGCAGCCAGTGCACTGGTCATGCCGCACAAGACCAGCGCGATGCGCTGGCGTCCTTTATCCCGCCCTTACTCCACCTGGCAGATCTTGAGCATGTTGGTGCCACCCGGCGCGCCCATCGGCTCGCCGCAGGTGATCGCGTAGACGTCGCCGGTCTGCACGATGCCGCGTTTCTTCAAATGACCCTCCGCCTGCGCCAGGGCGGTGTCACGATCGGTGCTGCTGTCCATCAGCAACGGGCGCACATTGCGGTACAAGGCCATGCGCCGCTGCGTGGCCACGCGGGGGGTGAGCGCATAAATCGGAATCTGGATCAGGTGGCGGCTCATCCACAGCGCGGTCGAGCCACTGTCGGTCATGGCCACAATTGCCTTGGCGCCCAGGTGGTAGGCGGTGAACAGCGCACCCATGGCAATCGACTGGTCGATGCGGCCGAACGTCTTGCCGGTAAAGTCGGCATCGAGTTTGACTATTTCATGGGCTTCTGCCGCATGGCAGATCTTGGCCATCTCCACCACCGTCTCCAGCGGATACTTGCCCGCCGCGGTCTCGGCCGACAACATCACGGCGTCGGTTCCGTCGAGCACGGCATTCGCCACATCACTGACTTCGGCCCGCGTAGGTACCGGGTTGGTGATCATCGACTCCATCATCTGGGTCGCTGTGATCACCACCTTGTCGTGTTCGCGCGCCAGCTTGATCATGCGTTTTTGCAAAGCGGGGACGGCGGCGTTGCCAACCTCGACCGCGAGGTCGCCGCGCGCCACCATGATGCCGTCGCTGGCAAGCAGTATTTCCAGCAGCTTGGGTATCGCTTCGGCTCGCTCGATCTTGGCGATCAGCCCCGGGCGGTGGTTGAAGTCAGCCGCCGCCACCGTGCAAAGCTGCCGCGCCATCTCCATATCGGTCGCATTCTTCGGGAAACTCACCGCCACGTAATCCGCCTTGAATGCCATCGCGGTACGGATGTCGTCCATGTCCTTGGCGGTCAGGGCCGGCGCCGTCAACCCGCCGCCGAGTTTGTTGATGCCCTTGTTGTTGGACAACTCGCCACCGAGCTTGACCGTGGTGTGAATCGCACCACCCACGACTGCGTTGACCACAATCACGATCAGTCCGTCGTTGAGCAGCAGTGTGTCCCCGGCCTTGACCTCGCGCGGCAAGGCCTTGTAGTCCAGGCCCACCGTGTTGACGTCCCCGAGCTCGGTGCGCGACGCGTCCATGGTGAATTTGGCGCCAGCCTCGAGCATGACCTTTCCATCGGCGAATTTGCCGACCCGGATCTTTGGACCCTGCAGGTCGGCCATGATCGCCACCTCGCGCCCTGCGCGTTGTGCCGCCTCGCGCACCATCTGCGCCCGGTCAATATGGTCCTGCGCCTTGCCGTGGCTAAAATTCAGCCGCACCACATTGACGCCGGCACGAATCATCTGCTCCAGCAAAGCCGGATCGCTCGACGCCGGCCCCAGCGTGGCAACAATCTTGGTGGCGCGACGAGGTGCCATTGGGAAGTCTCCTTGTAGTGACTTCCATTCTCACACGGAAGGATTAGCGGGCGGTTAGCGCACGCGAGCGCGCTGAACGCCCAGCCGATCAGCCAGCCGCACGCCGCGCCAGAATTTCGAACGCCGGCAACGTCTTGCCTTCCAGCACCTCCAGGAACGCGCCGCCACCGGTGGAGATATAGCCAATCTGCTTCTCGATGCCGTACTTGGCGATGGCGGCGAGTGTGTCGCCACCGCCGGCAATCGAAAACGCGGCGCTCTGCGCAATTGCCTGCGCAATGACTCGTGTACCAGCTTCGAACGCGGCAAACTCGAACACCCCGACCGGGCCGTTCCA
>JAJAZK010000533.1 GCA_026785765.1 Rhodoferax sp.
CAGCTACCGTCTGCAAGCGTGGCATGCGTCCATGCCTGTCGGTGCCCCCGCCACCGAACAGACGCTGCATGTCGGAGCGGCGGAATCCGCGGTGGCGATACGCCTGGCCGGAGCGCGGCCGTAATGCGCAACTGGCGCCCAGATCGTTGGCGCCTGTCGTACCGCATCGCATCGTCGGGCTTTCCATGCTGCTGCTGTTGCTGGTCCAGGCGGCAGTCTTCAGCGTGGTGCGCATCAGCATCGACCAGAGCGCCCGCCAGCAGGTCGCGCAGGAGCGGCAGGTGGGCAAGCGCGTCTGGAGACGTCTGCCGGAGCAGAACGCGCAAATGCTGACCCAGGGCGCCAGTGTGCTGGCCGCCGACTGCGGCTTTCGCGCGGCTGTCAACACGGGCGATGTGCAGACCATCCGTTCGGCCCTGGAAAACCATGGCGAACGCAGCGGCGCGACCGTCACCGCCGTGTTCGATAACTCAATGGTTTTGCAGGCGATCGGTGAAAACCAGAATGCCGAAGAACTTGCGCCGGTGCTGCGCCCTGTACCTGCAACGCAAGATTTCGCTGGTGGACGGCACCGTGGTAGCTGCCGAGGCGCTGATGCGCTGGCAGCATCCACAGCGCGGGCTGGTGCAGCCCATGGACTTCATACCGTTTGCCGAGCAGACCCGCTTCGTGCGGCAGCTGACGCTGTGGATGTTCGAGGGGGCGGCAAAGGTGGTTCGCGTCCTGCGTGAAGGCGTGCACGGCTCGATGAGGATCGCGGTGAACCTGTCGACCCGTGACCTGATGGACCTTGAGCTACCAGCAAGGCTGCACGCCATCCTGCTGCTGCCGCTGCTCAGGCCGCCGGCACGAAGTCGATGAAGCCGCGCTCCACGTTGGCAGTGACAAGCCGCACACGCAACTGCTGACCGATCCTGAACGATTGACCGCCGTTGACCAATTTGCCTTCGGTCGGTGGCGAGAAGATACGCACCCAACTGTTGCCTCCCGAATTGCCGGTCACCACAGCGTCGAATCGCTCCCCGATGCGTGTCTCAAGCACCAGCGCTGCCTCCGACTTGCGCACCTGGCGCTCGACCTTCTGGGCCGCGTCTTCCTGGGTGGTGCAGTGAAGCGCCAGTTTTTCGAGTTCGGCATCCGAGTACGGCGCAGGGCCATGGTCGAGCACCGCCTTGAGCATGCGCTCGGTGATCAGGTCCGGGAAACGCCGGTTCGGTGCCGTCGAGTGGGTGTAGTCGCGCATTGCCAGCCCGAAGTGCCCGATCGGCGCGCTGCCGCGGGACTCGACCACGTACTCGCCGCGGCCCATGAGCTTGACGATTACCAGCGACAGGTCGGGGAAATGCAGCGGATCGGCCTTTCTCTGGGCTGCCAGGAAGTCTTCCAGCGCCCGGGCGTCCGGGTCCGGCGGCAGGGTCACCCCTTTCTCCTGGGCCACCTTTACGATGCGCAACCAGCGTTCCGGTGAACGCACCACGCGGCGCAGCGACGCGCCACCGTGGCTTGCCAGAAAACGCGCCGTGCAGCCGTTGGTGGCGATCATGAATTCCTCGATCAGCTGGCGTGCCCGATTCTGCACCTGCTGGCGAATCTCCACCACCCGGTCCTTGTCGAACACCGCGCGCGGCTGCAGCGTCTCGAAGTCCAGTGCGCCTTGCGCACGGCGTCGCGCGCGCAACTGCTGCGCCAGTGCGTCCTGAGTGCGCAGTTGCGTGTCCATGCCTGCCACGGCCGTTGCTGCGGCGGGCAAGGCCGCGCCCTGTTCGATCCACGCGGCAACCGCGTCGTAGGCCAGCTTGGCCTTGTTGCGCACCAGCGCGCGGTAGACCGTCGATCCGGCAAGGCTCGCCTCGGCGTCGAACACCATTTCCGTGACCAGCGCCAGGCGGTCCTGTCCGGCATTGAGTGAGGTCAGGTCGGTCGACAGACGCTCTGGCAACATCGGAAATATGCGCGCACCCGTGTAGACCGAGGTGGTGTTCAGACCGGCGTGCCGGTCGATCGGTGTGTCCTTGCGGACCACGGCGTCGACATCGGCGACAGCGACCAGGATGCGCACCGCACCCTGCGGCAGCAACTCGCTGACGGTGAGCTGGTCGAGATCGCGCGAGTCGTCGTTGTCGATCGAACACCACAGCAGGGCGCACAGGTCCCGAATGGCTGGATCCGACTCGCGCCCCGGGCCGCTGATGCCCTGCAGTTGGCGCAGCGCGGCTTCACTGAATTCGGGCTGCAGGCCGCGGTCGTTCATGGCTTGCACGGCGATCTGCGCAAGGTCGCCGCGGGTGTGGGGGTGTTGGAGCGTCATGCCCCAATATACCTGCAGGCGTGCCCCGTGTGGGCGAATCGGGAAGGCTCGATGTCAGCGTGTGCATGCGCCGCTTGTGCGGTTGACGTCTGGAGAGCTAATGACTAAAGGACACTTTTCGGTGCCATACTTGGCTTCCTGCGGTTGAATTTCTCATCCGCTTATCATTCGCGCCACCTCGCGCACCGGACCCCCGCCTCGCCCATGTTCGCCACGCTCCTGGACCAGACGCTCGCCGTGGCGCAGCGCATTTGGCTCGAGCAATGGCGCCAGGGCAGAGGGCTCATTTTCTGGGCCTTGTTCCCGGCGCTGATGATGCTGTTGTTCGGCCTGGTCTACGCGCACAACGAAAGCATGCGCGCCGGCCTGGACGCCATGGCCGCCGGTGTGCTGATGGGTGCGGCGCTTTTCTTCAGTTGCCTGGGGGGCACGGTCGCCATCCTGGTGGCCGAGCGCGAGCGGGGCACGCTGCGCCGCCTGCTGGCGTCGCCCTTGCGGCCGCTGGCCTACTTCCTGGGCGTGGTGCTGGCGCAGTCGGCGCTGGC
>JAJAZK010000534.1 GCA_026785765.1 Rhodoferax sp.
GCCAATACCAGCGGCGGGTCCAGCACCAGCGCGCGGGCAATCGCGACCCGCTGTTGCATGCCACCGGACAGTTCGGCGGGCCGCTTGTCCACCGCCTTGGCCAGCCCGACTGCTTGCAGCAGGGCGCGTGCGTGCGCGCGTTGTTGCGGGCTGACCCGTCCGGCGCCAATAAGGAATGGCATCGTCACGTTCTCCAGCGCGGTGAACGCGGGCAACAGATGGTGGAACTGGAAAACAAAGCCCAGCGTGCTGCGCCGGCGCAGCGTCAATGCCTGATCGTCCAGGGATGCGACAGGTTCGCCCTGAATCCGGTACTCGCCGCTGGTCATGCGTTCGAGCAAGCCGATGATGTTGAGCAGGGTGCTCTTGCCAGAACCCGACGGGCCGATGAGGGCCACAAACTCGCCGCTGGTAATGCGCAGGGACAAGCCATGCAGGATTTCGGCCTCATTGGGCAAACCGATGTTGTAGCTCTTGCGCACGGCTTCGAGCTCGATCAGCGCTTGCCCGTTGCTGGCGGCGGCAACCACGGTGTCAGATCCGGATCGCCTGCGCCGGGTCCATTGCCGCGGCACGGCGCGCCGGCGCAATCGCCGCCAGCACACCACAGACCGTCGCGATGCTGGCCACTTGCAGAGCCAGCGCCAGTGGCAGCACGATGTCGAACAGCGGACGACCGTCCGAGCCGCGCACAAACGCGGTGAACACCGCAATCATCAGCAATGCCAGTACGAGCCCGATCAGCGAGCCGATCGCCCCCACGATCCCCCCCTGCACCAGAAACACCCGCACCATCTGCCCACGCGTCGCCCCCATGGCGCGCAAGATACCGATCTCGCGCTGCTTTTGCACCACTGACACCACCAGCACACTGGCAATGCCCAGCACCACCACAACCAGCACGATGGCGCGTATCAAACCGGTACTGACCGACTGCGCATTCAGCGCAGATACGAGCTGCGCGTTGGTCTCCTGCCAGCTCTCGATGCGGTACGGATACTCGGCACGCAATTGCTGCGCGAAGTCTTTGGCACTCCAGACGTCCACCAGCGTCAGGTCCAGGCTGGTCACGCCACCGGGCAAACCGAGCAGGCTTTGCGCCAGCCGCAACGGCACCACCACGCTGCGGCGGTTCAGCTCGCGCACACCCAGGTCCACCACAGCCGTCACGCGCACGGTCTCCGAGACGTTGCCGGTGCGCAGCGTGAGCCGGTCACCCGGACGCAGACCCAGGTCGGAGGCGAGCTCGACGCCAATGATGGCCTCGCCCGGCGCCAGCCGCGCGACCCCACTCACCACCTTCGCGCGCAGCTTGACCACCCGGTCGTAGGCGTCGAGTTCCACACCCGACAGCGCAACCGACTGTGTCGCCTCGCCGCGCAAAGCCAGTCCACCGCCGGAAACCATGGCCGACACAGCCGACACAGCAGGCAGACGCTCCAGCGCGGGCACCAGCGACTGCCAATTGGCGACCGAGCGCAGGCGTTGTGCACGCGGCTGGGAGTCGCTGATCGTGTTGGCGCCAGCCTCGGACAGGCGCGCCGGCGCCACCATATCGTCCAGCGGCCGGATGCTGACATGGGGCTGCCCACCCAATGTCTTGTTGAAGGTATTTGCCTGCAAACCCGTAATCAGCGCCGAGATATAGGCGATCACTGCCACGCCGGCGGCCACACCGACCATGATGAGCAGGGTCTGCAAGCGCCCCTCGCGCAAAAAACGCACCGCCACGCGCGTTTCGAATCCAAGCCAGGATGGGCGCATGACGTCAGCGCCCGATGGAGTTGCCAAGCGCGGCGGCGGCGCTGGGCGGCGCACCAGCTAACGCGCCGACGGGTGCCAATCGGGCCGACACCAGATCTACAGCCACCCTTTGGCCGTCCTTGGCGTCCCGGTTCAGAACGACGACTTCGCCATCGGACAAGCCCTCCAACACCTCGACAGCGTCCAGCGTGCGCAGACCCAGCCGCACCGGACGCAGCGCGATACGGCCATTCACCACCACCCGTACCGAAGCGCTTGCGCCAGGTGCAGTCCCGGAAACGGCGGCGACGGGCAGGGCCAGGGTGCGCGCGCGCCGCGCCGTCTCCACTTCAACCGACAAACTCATGTCCTGACGCAGAAACGCCGGTGCCGCCCCGACCAGGGCCAGCTTGACTTCCACGGCGCCGCGTTGCGCATCCACCAACGGTGCGATCGACAACACCTGCAGGGCAAAACGCTGCCCGGGATAAGCGTCGGCGATTGCGGTGGCTGGCTGCGCCACGGCGAGTTGCTGCAGGAATCGCTCATCCACCTGCGCCACGATCCGCACCGGCCCGCTCAGGGCAAGCACCAGCAAGGCGCGCCCGGGCTGCACAATTTGCCCGGGCTCGACGCTGCGGCTCAGCACCGTCGCCTCGGTCGGCGCCCGCACGACGGTCAGCGCCAGACGGGCCTGCGCCGCCTCACTGGCGGCTTGTGTGACGCGCAGCTGCGCCTGCGCCTGCGCCAGCTCGGTGCCAGACTCGGCCACGGCCTGAGTGGATGCAAGGCTACCTGCGAGTTGTGCCTGCGCCACATCGCGCGCCCGGCGTGCCTCGTCCATCCGTGACGGGCTCAGAAAACCCTGGTTGACCAACTGCCCGACGCGGGCGAACTCGGCCTGCGCGGCATCCAAACCGGCTTGCGCCTGCGCCTGTGCGGCGCCCGCCGCCGCGCGCCCGGTACTACGCAAGCCAGCCAGCCGCGCGCCAGCCTGTTGCTGCGCCGCCTGCGCCTGCGCCAGCGCGGCAAGCTCCTGGGTCGATTCGAGCTCCAGCAGCACTTGGCCGCTGCGCACGCCAGCACCTTCCTCGACCAGCACTTGCGCGACCCGCGCCGTTCCAGTGCTGCCGATATCCACCCGCGCGAGTGTCGCCACCCGCGCCGAGAACTGCAGCGTCTGCACCAGCGGCGCGAAACGCAGTTGCACCGCCTCTACCCGCAGCGGGCGCTGCATCCACCAGACCCCAGCCGCCAGCAGCACCCCTGCCGCCACAGCTCCCAGCAGCCAGATTGCGTACGGTCGCTGCTTGGCGGTATCTGGCGCGGCCGGCTTCATACGCCAAAAAGGTCGGTGTTGCTCTTGGGTGGAGTTACGCCCAAATGGCGGTACGCGGCCAGGGTCGCGATCCTGCCGCGCGGTGTTCGCTGCAAATAACCTTGCTGGATCAGGTAGGGCTCGATCACATCCTCAATGGTTTCGCGCTCTTCGCCGATGCTGGCAGCGACGTTGTCCAGGCCCACCGGACCACCGTCGAAACGGTGCACCACGGCCTCGAGCAGCTTGCGGTCCATCACGTCAAAACCCTGCGGATCGACGTCCAGCATGGCCAGCGCCAGGTTCGCGATATCCATCGTGATCTCACCCTGGCCCTTGACGTCGGCGTAGTCGCGCACCCGACGCAGCAAGCGATTGGCGATCCGTGGTGTACCCCGCGAGCGCTTTGCAATCTCAAAGCCGCCGTCGGCATCCATCGTGACTTTGAGCAGGCCGGCGCTGCGCCGCACGATGCGCGCCAGTTCCTCGGCGCTATAAAACTCCAACCGCGCAACAATACCGAAGCGGTCGCGCAACGGATTGGTCAACATACCAGCGCGGGTGGTCGCACCGACCAGCGTAAACGGCTGCAGGTCGAGCTTGATCGAGCGCGCCGCCGGTCCTTCGCCGATCATGATGTCGATCTTGTAGTCTTCCAGCGCCGGATACAGGATTTCTTCCACCACGGGTGACAAACGATGAATTTCATCGATGAACAAAACATCGTTTTTTTCCAGGTTGGTCAGCAGCGCCGCCAGATCCTTGGGTTTCTCCAGCACCGGGCCACTGGTCTGGCGCAAGTTCACACCCAGCTCATGCGCAATGATGTGCGACAAGGTGGTCTTGCCCAGCCCTGGCGGACCGAACAACAGCACATGGTCGAGCGCCTCGTCGCGCATGCGCGCAGCCTGGATGAAGATCTCGAGTTGCTCGCGGATCTTGACCTGCCCCACATAATCGTCCAGCAACTTGGGGCGCAACGCCCGCTCGACTGCTTCTTCGTTCGGCGACGCGGGCGCCCCGGACAGGACGCGCTTGTCGCTGGCTGGAGAAAAGTCGTCGGTTTGGATACTCACGGAGACGGCACGATCAGGCTCGGGAGAAAAGGTTGGCCGACTATAGCCTGCGCGAGTTATGCAGCGCACCCGTTGCGCGGTGAAACACCCCGCACGCTCAAGAAAACCCGCCCGACTGCCGATAAGCAGAGAACACCAGCGCCTCGGTCCGCCTTGCTCCGCGCGCGCCCATGCCACTACTACACGATGCAATCCAGCCACCGCTTGAGTCACCTTTTCAGCCTGCCGGCGCGCCGCGTGCTGTTTGCGCTTTTGCTAATCTCTGGTCTTTGCGGCCGGCACGGGTCGGCAATCGGGCAGGAGCAGAGGGCAGGCACAAACGCGAGCCCTGCTGCTGCTGCTGCAAAAAAGCCGGCCGCTACGGCCAAGGAGATCGGCGCACAGGTCAAGGAAGCGGTCGAGAGCGGCGTAAAACCCAGCAAACGCTTGACACTGACCATCAACGGAAAGGAAAAGAACCTCATCAACATGCAGGACTCGGTGCTGCCGGCCAAACCCGCAGTCGCTGCACGTGCCAGCACGGCTGCGGCGGTCGCCGCGCCTGTCGCTACCGTATCGATCCAGGTTGCACCTGGGGCAATCCCCAACCCGGCCGCCAGCAGGCAAGCCCTTCGCGCCCGGGCTGCCGCCAGCGTCGGTCATACCGCAGCAGATGCGTCCGCTGGCAACATCGGAGATGTGCACTGGGCCTACGAGGGCGAAAACGGCCCGCAGGCCTGGGGCCGACTGAAGCCTGAATTCAACATCTGCGCGATCGGCAAACGCCAGTCCCCGATCATCATCGAGGAATCTGCGACGCTGCGCGGCCCGGCGGAGCCGATCCAGTTTGGCTACCCCGCGAGCAGCGGCAGCGTCGTCAACAACGGCCACACGATCCAGGTCGACGTGGTCGGCGACAACAGCATCACGGTGCGTGGTTCTACCTACAAGCTGTTGCAATTCCATTTCCACCACCCCAGCGAAGAGCAGATCAACGATCGCAGCTTTGCGATGGTGGCGCACCTGGTACACCGCAACAACGAAGGGCAACTGGCGGTGGTGGCCGTGCTGCTCGAAGCCGGTGACGCCAATCCACTGATCCACAAAGTCTGGACCTACATGCCGCTGGACGCCGGGGACCGGGTACGGTTGCCCGACGGCACACTCACGATGGCAGAACTGCTTCCGAAAGACCAGCGTTACTACCAGTTCATCGGGTCTTTGACCACACCACCCTGCTCCGAGGGCGTGTTATGGCTGGTGCTCAAGCAAACTGTCACCATCAGCCGTGAGCAATTGCGCCTGTTCGGCCAGTTGTTCCCCAACAATGCGCGCCCGGTGCAGGCGCTCAACGGTCGCGCCGTGCGCGATGCGCAATAAAGCAGATGCCCTGACGCTGCGCCAAACGCTCAGGCCCGCGACAAGGCCTTCAGCGCGAGTTTGATGCCCTCGCTGACGCCCACACCGGCTGGCAGCGCCTTGAGCGACAAGGCGGCCTCCTTGTCGCTGTACCCCAGCGCTATCAGCGCTTGCAGAATGTCGGACTGCTCGCTGTCGGCGGCACCCGGGCTGGCGCCAATATCGGCACCGAGTTTGCCCTTGAGCTCCAGCAACAGGCGCTCGGCCGTCTTCTTGCCGATGCCCGGCACCTTGATCAGGCGACCCGCCTCCTGCAGCGTCACCGCCTGCGCCAGATCGGCCACACCCATGCCGGAGAGCACTGCCAGCGCCGTGCGTGGGCCGACTCCGGAGATCTTGATCAACTGGCGGAACGCCTCCCGTTCGGCGCTGGTCTCAAAACCGTACAACAATTGCGCGTCCTCGCGCACCACAAAATGCGTCAGCAGCGAGACTTGCGCGCCACGCGCCGGCAGGTTGTAGTAGGTGCTCATGGGCACCTGCACCTCATAACCCACACCATTGCATTCCACCAGAACCTGCGGCGGATTCTTGTCACCCAGCACCCCGGTCAGCTTGCCAATCATTGCGATTCCAGTCTTTGCCTATCATTGGGGGCCGCTTTGGCTCCCATCCAGGAATTATCAGCTTGATACTGCGCCACCTGTTTTCACCACCCAGCAACACCCGCCTGATGAACCTGTGCGGGCCGACGGACCAACACCTGCGCACCATCGAGCTTGCCCTGCAGGTCCGCATCGCGCACCGGCATGAGCAATTCAAGGTGGAGGGGAGCAAGGAGCGTGCGCAGCGCGGCATGGAAATGTTGCAGGCTCTGTACGAGCTGGCCGCGCGGCCGATCGAGCCAGCCACGGTGCAATTGATGCTGGCGGGCGATGGCGGCATGGATGGTTCGGATACGCCAGGCTTGCTGACGCGGCGCGCCGATCTCAAACCCCGCACCGTCAACCAGGCCAACTACCTGGACAATATCGGCAGCCACGACATCACCTTTGGCATTGGTCCGGCCGGCACCGGGAAAACCTACCTCGCCGTGGCCTGCGCCGTCGACGCCTTGCAGCGCAGTGCCGTACAACGCATCGTGTTGACGCGCCCGGCGGTGGAGGCCGGCGAACGGCTCGGCTTTTTGCCCGGCGACCTGAGCCAGAAAATCGACCCCTACCTGCGCCCGCTCTACGACGCCCTGTACGACCTGCTCGGGTTCGAGCAGGTACAAAAGGCGTTCGAACGCCAGGCCATCGAGATTGCACCGCTGGCCTTTATGCGTGGCCGTACCCTGAACAACGCCTTCGTCATTCTGGACGAGGCGCAGAACACCACACCGGAACAAATGAAGATGTTCCTGACGCGGATCGGCTTTGGCGCCAAGGCGGTGGTCACAGGAGACGTAAGCCAGATCGACCTGCCCAAGACCCAGGAGAGCGGCCTGATCGACGCTGAACGGGTTCTCAAGCGGGTTCCGGGAATTGCGATCTGCCGCCTCACCAGTGCCGATGTGGTGCGCCACCCGCTGGTCGCGCGCATCGTCGACGCCTACGACATGAGGGGTCACGCCGACCGCGACGACGACGCTGCGCCAACCGCGCGCCGCGCGCCGCGCGCCGCCGGTCGCGCAAAAGGCGCCTGATGCTGCCGCCGCTGGCATTGTCGCTGCAGTTTGCACTGCCAGCCGATGCGGTGGCCCATCGCCTGGCCCTGCCAAGGCATCGGGTGCGGCGCTGGATCCGCCATGCGCTGGACCAGGCAGCGCAGATCACGGTGCGCGTGGTCGGCGCCGACGAAGGCCGGGCACTGAACCGCGACTACCGCCAGCAGGAACATGCCACCAATGTGCTGACTTTTGCTTACGGCGGCAGCGCGCTACTGGAGGCCGACCTCGTGTTGTGCGCGCCGGTGGTGGCGCACGAGGCGCGCGCCCAACACAAGGACCTGCAGGCCCACTACGCGCACCTGATCGTGCACGGCACGCTGCATGCCCAGGGCTGGGACCATGCAACCAGTGCCGCCGCAGCGCGCACCATGGAAGCACGCGAAGTGGCCATCCTGGCCCGGCTCGGGTTTGCCGATCCCTACCGCTGAGCCAACCCCGCGAGCGCCTGGGCCGGCTCTGGCTCATGACCAGCGCCGCCAGCAGCGCGCCCCCAACCCCGCGCCCGCGTGGGCCGACTCAGGAGACCGGGTCGATGCGCAAGGGGATCGTCACTGGCCCGTCGTTGACAAGCGCCACCTGCATATTGGCGGCGAATTGCCCGGTCTCGACATTGCCATGCGCCGTGCGCGCCTTGTGCACGAAAAAGTTGTAGAGACGTTCCCCGTCAGCGGGTGTCGCGGCCGAACTGAAGCCTGGCCGGTTGCCGCTGGAGGTATCGGCAGCCAGCGTGAATTGGCTTACCACCAGCAGGCCACCGCCGACATCCTGCACGCTGCGGTTCATCTTGTCAGCGTCGTCGGCAAAGATTCGCAACTTCAGAATCTTTGCCAACATGCGCTCTGCATGAGACTCGGTGTCACCGCGCTCGGCGCATAAAAGAACCAGCAATCCGGAGCCGATGGCGCCGATTTGCACGCCCGCGACGCTGACGCTGGCCTCCCGAACGCGCTGCAGCACGGCTTTCAGATCAAGTCCTTCGGATCGTTGAAATGGGCTTCCACATCGCTGGGCAACAGCTGGATGGTGGCGCGCAAACCCGGTACCGCGCTCATCAGGGCCTGCTCGACACTGGTGCGCAAGGCGGCGGCGCGGCCCAGTGTCCAACTGGCGGGCATGTGCATATGCAAATCCACAAAGCGGCGTTGCCCCGAGCGGCGCGTACTGATATGGTCAAAACGGATCGTGTGGTGGTCGAATTCCTGCAAGGTCGCATGTATTTGCGCCAGTACATCGGGTTCGACCGCCTCGTCCATCAGCCCCTGCGACGAACGCCAGACCAGGCGAGCGCCTTCGCGCAGGATGTTCAGCGCCACACCAATCGCCACCACCGCGTCCAGCCACAACCATCCCGTCAGGGCGACCAGGCCAATGCCCAGGACGACGCCAACCGATGTCCAGACATCGGTGACAAGATGCCTGGCATCGGCCTCCAGGGCGATCGAACGGTGCGCTGCGGCGCCTTCGAACATGGCCATGGCCAGTAAACCATTGAGCGCCGAGCTGATGACAGACAGGGTCAGGCCCCAGCCGATGGCCGTCAACGGTTGCGGATCGACCAGCCGGTGACCGGCAGCCCAGATGATGCCAGCGGCGGCGGCGATGATGAGAATGCCTTCGAATCCTGACGAAAAGTACTCGGCCTTATGGTGGCCGTAGGGGTGTTCAGCGTCAGCCGGGCGCGCCGCAATTGTCACCATGAGCAACGCAAAGATTGCACTGGCGAGGTTGACGAACGACTCCATTGCGTCCGACAACAGCCCAACCGAATCGGTAATCACCCATGCAAGTGTCTTCAGGGTGATGGTCACCACGGCAACCAGTATCGAAACCCGCAACAGTCGCTGTGGTGTCAGGAACCGTTTCGGGATCGCAAGCATGGGCGCATTGTGAACCATGGCCTTGAATGCGGTCGGGCTGTGGGTTGGGTCCGAGCGGACGCAGGATAGCGGGTTTCGACATGCCAGAGTGACGGAATGATGTTCCGCCTTCGCCGCCGCGCACCGTGGCTCGCTGGCTGCCTGCTGGTTTGTGCCAGCGGCGCATTGTGGAACCGCTGGCTGCCCTGCCAGCGGCCGGTGCCAGCACCCAGTACGCTGA
Organism: Rhodoferax sp.; assembly: GCA_026785765.1. Classification (GTDB taxonomy): domain Bacteria; phylum Pseudomonadota; class Gammaproteobacteria; order Burkholderiales; family Burkholderiaceae_C; genus CAISIP01. Next base: position 9,284 of record JAJAZK010000534.1, read on the forward strand.
TCGAAACGGCGTCATGCCCCTTGCCGCTGGCGCGCTCGCATGGTTAGCGCGAAATGGTGCAGTTACTCGAAAGTGCCGGCGCCCGTTAACGTGAACTAACTTTCATGATGCGGGGTGAAGAGTGGACCTCATGAAAGTCAGGCCGCTATCAGGCCAGGGTCACGCGCATGAATTTGCGTTTGCCGACCTGCAGCACGTAGCTGCCAGGGCCCAGCTTCAACCCCTTGTCGCTCACGACGACCGAATCAACCCGCACACCTCCGCCATCGATCAGGCGATTGCCTTCACCGCCCGACGCGGTCAAGCCGGCCAGCCGCAACACGGCTGCGATTCCGATTGGGGTCGCCGCCGCGTCCAACGGCAGCGCACGCTGCGCAATATCGTCGGGGACACCACCTTGGGAGCGGTTGACAAAGTCCTGCTGCGCAGCTGCTGCTGCCGCCGCCGAGTGAAACCGGGTGGTGATCTCCAGCGCCAGCGCAACCTTGGCATCCTTCGGGTTGGCGCCGTCATCGATTTGCGCCCTGAGCGCCGCAATATCGGCCTCTGAGCGCAGACTCAGCAAGTTGTACCAGCGCCACATCAACACATCCGAAATGCTCAAAACCTTGGCAAACATGGTGTTGGCGTCTTCCGCTATGGCAATGTAGTTGCTCTTGCTTTTGGACATCTTCTCGACCCCGTCCAGGCCTTCCAGCAACGGCATGGTCAGAATACATTGCGGCTCCTGGCCGTACTCGGTCTGCAAATGGCGACCTACCAGCAAGTTGAACTTCTGGTCGGTTCCACCGAGTTCCAGGTCGGACTTCAGGGCCACACTGTCATACCCCTGCATCAACGGGTACAGGAACTCGTGCACACTGATCGAGCGGCCCTCCTTGAACCGTCTGGCAAAGTCATCGCGCTCCATCATGCGGGCCACGTTGTAGCGGGCGGCCAACTCGATCAGGCCCCTGGCACCCAGCGGATCGCTCCATTCGCTGTTGTAGCGGATTTCGGTGCGCGCCGGATCGAGGACCATCGAAGCCTGCTGATAGTAGGTCTGGGCGTTGGCTTCGATCTGCGCGCGGGTCAGCGCCGGGCGGGTACTGTTGCGCCCGGATGGGTCGCCAATCATGCCGGTAAAGTCGCCGATCAGGAAAATCACCGTGTGCCCCAGATCCTGAAGCTGGCGCATCTTGTTGAGCACCACGGTATGCCCGATGTGGATGTCCGGCGCGGTCGGGTCCAGACCGAGCTTGATCCGCAGCGGTTTGCCGGTGGCCTGCGAACGCGCCAGTTTCCTGACCCATTCGTCCTGCGGCAATAGTTCCTCGCAGCCGCGCAGCGACACCGTCAACGCGTGGCGAACGGCGTCGGTTACGGGGAAAACAGCGCTGGCGGCTTGATTCATAAGGGTTTTCCACTATCCGTAGGCGTTGGGGGTGGGTATACTTGGTCACTCCCGAGGCGTCGATTCTATGTCGCGCCCATTGGCAGTCCGGCCCTGCAAGCAGTGCTGGCTGCCTTCAAACCCTAACGTTGGATCTCCCACTTTGAACGCTGGTTTTGTTGCTGCCGCCACGGCATGGATACCATCTGCGAGAGCCGCCATAGGGCGCCACCCACACCGGGTCACGGCAGCGCTGGCAAGCGCCCTGCTGCTGGCCGGAGGGTATGCCACCGCATCGCTGGCCCCGGATACTGCCCATTTGCAAGTCGTACAGGTGATCGAAGCCGTACAGCCTTTACCCCTGCAAATCCAGGCCGATGCCATTGACGAGCGCGTGCTGCGCCTGTACCGCTCGGACGTCTCCCGCTCCACCGACAGCGCCGAGACATTGCTCAAGCGGCTCGGTATCGATGATCCTGCGGCGGCAGCGTTCCTGCGCTCGAACGTGCAGGTGCGCCAGGCTTTGCTTGGGCGGGCCGGCCGTGCTATCACGGCGGAGGCCACGGCCGAACAGGCACTGCTGCGCCTGAGTGCCCGTTGGAGTCAGGATGACAGTGGCAATTTCAAGCGGCTGGTAATTGAAAAGTCAGGGGATCGATTCAGCGCGCGCGTTGAGTCTGCCCCCCTGTCCGCTTCGACCCGGCTCGCCAGCGGCAGCATACAGTCGTCGTTGTTCGCCGCGCCCGATGACGCTCGCATCCCCGACGCAATTGCCGTTCAGGTCGCTGAAATTTTTGCCGGTGATATCGACTTTCACCGTGCATTGCGAAAAGGCGACCGTTTTTCCGTGGTGTACGAGACTCTGGAGGGTGACGGCGAACCCTTGCGCAGCGGGCGGGTGTTGAGTGCGGAGTTCGTCAATAACGGCAAGAAATACCAAGCCATGTGGTTCCAGGATCCGGTGGCTGATGTGACCACTTCGACCGGCGTTAAAGGGGCCTATTACACGCTGGACGGGCAAAGCCTGCGCCGCAGCTTTCTGGCGTCCCCGATGGAGTTTTCCCGGGTCACCAGCGGGTTCAAGATGCGCTTCCATCCAATCCTGCAAATGTGGCGCGCCCACTTAGGGGTGGACTATGCGGCGCCCACCGGAACACCGGTGCGTAGCGTCGGCGACGGTGTGGTTGAGTTTGCCGGCGTACAAAACGGGTTTGGTAACGTCGTTTATGTGACCCACCGCAACAACACGACAACTGTTTACGCCCATTTGAGCCGGATCGACGTCAAGCGAGGCCAGAACGTGGGCCAGGCACAGATAGTTGGGGCGGTAGGCGCCACTGGATGGGCGACCGGCCCGCACCTGCACTTCGAGTTCCGCGTAAATGGGGTACACCAGGACCCGCTGACAATTGCCAAACAATCCGACGCTGTACCCGTCACCACCGCGTCGAAGGCCGCATTCGAACGACTGGCAATGGATGCCCGGCAACAGTTGTTGGCCGCCGCATCGATGCGGCAAATCAGTACCCAGTAATTGAAAAAGATCAAAAAAGGCGCCCAGAGGCGCCTTTTTGTATGCAGCCGCAGCCTGCCGCTGAACTGCTGCTTACTTGACGCTCAGGAGGAGAAACTCGATCCACACCCGCAGGTGGTGGTGGCGTTCGGGTTCTTGATCACAAACTGCGCGCCCTGCATGTCTTCCTTGTAGTCAATTTCCGCGCCGACCAGATACTGGTAACTCATGGCGTCGATCAGCAACGACACGCCATTCTTGGTCATGGTGGTGTCGTCTTCGTTGGTGATCTCGTCAAACGTGAAGCCGTACTGGAAACCAGAGCAACCGCCGCCTTGCACAAACACGCGCAACTTCAGCTCGGAATTTCCCTCCTCGGCAATCAGGTCTGCGACTTTTGCCGCTGCGCTGTCGGTAAACAGGATCGGGGCGGGCATTTCGGTCTGGATGGATTCTGCAAGGGCGCTCATGGGTTGCTCCAAATAAGTTGACTGACCGCAATACTACAGGAAATCACTCGGGAATTGCGTCACTGGTTATTTGCCGCCAGCTTTAACACGGGTTTTGCGTCTCCCGGCGCCTGCGGCCGAAGCTGGCCGGCGATGATCGCGCCCTGATGCATTTCAATCGCCCGGTAATGCACATCGCCCTCGATGCGCGCCCTCGGCTGCAACTCAAGCATCAGGCTCGCGTGGACCGAACCCTTGACTGTTCCACTGATGATGATGTGGTCGGCATGCAGGGCGCCGGTCACCGACGCGCTCTCTGACACCACCAGAATGCTTGGCTGGTCCTCGCTGGCCCGGATATCTCCGACCAGCGTGCCATCGATCCGCAAGCCATCGGAAAATTTGAAGTTTCCGGTGATGTGGCTGCCGTGCGCAATCAGGCTCTTGATCGGGGGTTGTTTTCTTTTATTGAACATATTTGTCTCCGTTGGCAACCAGCTCACAACTTCAGGGCTTGGGTCGCCTTGACGACCGACCCGTCGAGCACCTTGACCGTCACACTCATCACTACGGCCTGTGGCGGCAACTCCAGCACACCCTGGAAACGTCCGAACTGCGAGAACTTGACGGCTGGCGCAGCAGTGACCGGCAGCAGCGTCCACGGCTTGCCCCCCAGCACCCCTGTCACAGTGATGTCGAGCGTGCCCTTGAATTCGCCCGCGTTCTTCTGCGGCTGAATCAGAAGAATTCGCCATCTTAGTCGACGGTCGTCCTGCACCTCGGCCTCCAGACCGCGAATAGCTATGCCTTCGACGCCGGTGCTGGGTATCAGCTTATCGAAAAAACCAAGATCGTCGCGCAGTCCCAGGTTATCGGCTTCCAGCTGTTTTTTCTGGGCCAGAAGCTGCTCCTGCGCGGCTTTCTCTGTAGTTAATAGTGTCTGTGCGGTATTCGCGACCACCTGCGCCTGGTCTCGTTCCGCCTTCAGTTTCAACAGTTCGGCGCGCAAACGCGTGACCTCTTCCTGCGCTCCACCGTCGAGCCCGGCGATCACCTTGCCAAACTCGAATGCCCACAGACCAATTGCTGCACAAAACCCCAACACCACGGCGGCGAAAATCCAGCGAAACGGCCACGGCAATGTACTGCGCACCGCCATCCGGGGGGCGCTGATCGTCAGACGGCGGCGAAGGAGCCTAAAACGCATGTTTCAGGAAACCGCATTTTGAGAATGCCGGTACAGCAGAGAGCGCCAAAACGCTTCGCAAGAGCAAAAAACCGCCACACAGGCGGTTTTTTTTGTGCTCCCGTTAACGCTTCGAGAACTGTTTGCGGCGGCGCGCGGAGTGCAGACCGACTTTCTTGCGCTCCACTTCGCGCGCGTCACGCGTCACAAAGCCGGCCTTGGACAATTCAGGCTTGAGCGTCGCGTCGTAATCGATCAGGGCGCGCGTGATGCCATGCCGGGTTGCGCCGGCCTGGCCGGACTCGCCACCACCAGCCACATTGACCATGATGTCGAAGGTCTGGACATGGTTGGTCAAAAACAGGGGTTGCTTGACGATCATGATCGAGGTTTCGCGGCCAAAGAACGCCTGAATGTCCTTGCCGTTGATCACGATCTTGCCGGTGCCCTTTTTCAGAAACACCCGCGCGACGCTGGATTTGCGTCGACCGGTGCCATTGTTCCAATCTCCAATCATTTCGAAGCCCCTTGAATTTCCAACACTTTGGGTTGCTGGGCAGTGTGCGGGTGCTCTGCACCACCGTACACCTTGAGCTTCTTGATCATCGCGTAGC
>JAJAZK010000535.1 GCA_026785765.1 Rhodoferax sp.
AATCGGGGGTTGCGAAGACAATCAAGTCCCCGAGGATACCGATAAACATGAGTTACCAGATCTCCGTCCTGCCCAGTGGCCGGACTTTCACCACCGAGCCGGGCGAGGCCATGCTCGCGGCCGGAATCCGCCAGGGGATAGCGCTGCCCTATGGTTGCAAGGACGGCGCCTGTGGTTCATGCAAGTGCAAGAAGCTCGAAGGCACGGTGGTACATGGAATCCACCAGAGCAAGGCCTTGAGTGCCGAGGAGGAGGCCAACGGCTTCGTCCTGACCTGTTGCGGCGTTCCGCAAAGCGACGTGGTGCTGGAGTCCCGCCAGGTGACCGAAGCCGGCGCCTTCCCGATCCGCAAGATGCCCTCGCGTGTGGCCGCGATCGAAATCAAATCGCATGATGTCAAGTTGATCCGCCTGCAATTGCCCGCAAATGACCCCTTCAACTTCCGCGCCGGCCAGTATGTCGAGTTCATACTGCGCGACGGCGCGCGACGCAGTTATTCGATGGCCAATGCGCCGCATAACGGCCCGGCGCTGGAGCTTCACATTCGCCACATGCCTGGTGGCAAGTTCACTGACCATGTGTTCGGTGCCATGAAAGAGAAGGAAATTCAGCGCATCGAAGGGCCTTTTGGCAGCTTTTTCCTGCGCGAAGACTCCGACAAGCCGATGGTTCTGCTGGCCTCCGGGACCGGTTTTGCGCCGATCAAGGCCTTGATCGAACACATGCAGTTCCAGAAAATCACCCGCCCGGCGACCCTTTACTGGGGTGGACGGCGTCCCGGTGATCTGTACCTGGAAGACTGGATAAAGGACCGCCTGAATGAGATGCCGAACCTGCAGTACGTGCCGGTGATCTCGGACGCCATGCCTGAAGACGCCTGGACCGGGCGCACCGGGTTTGTCCACCGCGCCGTGCTGGAGGACCTGCCCGACCTCTCTGGTTACCAGGTCTACGCGTGTGGTGCCCCGATCGTGATCGACGCGGCGCGCCGCGATTTCAGTGAACTCGCCGGCCTGGACGAAGAAGAGTTTTTTGCCGATTCATTTATCACCGAAGCCGACAAGGCCCGAGCATGAAAACTTCCACCCAACGCAGAACCCTTCTCGGCGCTCTGGTCGTCTGCGCCAGCGCGCTTGCTGGCGGCAGCGTCCTGGCGCAGGCCTTTCCGTCCAAGCCGATCCGCTGGATTGTCGTGGCGCCGGCCGGCTCGTCGCTTGATGTCATCGCGCGCGCCCTTCAGGACCGCCTGCGCGATACGCTGGGCCAACCCATCGTGATCGAGAACCGCGCGGGTGCTGGGGGAACGCTGGGCACCAACGAGGTAGCCAAAAGCGCGCCCGACGGGCACACCTGGGTCATCTCATTCAACGGGCCCTTGGCCTTTGCGCCGTTCCTGTATGACAAGCTGCCCTATAACCCGGCACGCGACCTCCAGCCAGTGGTACTCACTACCTCCCAGCCGAACCTGATCGCGGTACACGTGGGGTTTCCGGCAAACACCATGGCGGAACTGGTACAGGTGCTAAAAGCCAACCCGGGAAAGTACAACTTTGCATCGGTTGGCAATGGGAGTTCGTCGCATCTCACCATGGAGTATGTGAAAGCGCTGACCGGTACGTTTGCGGTCCACATCCCTTTTAATGGGGGCCCCCCTGCAGTCCTGGCGACGGCCGGGGGCGACACGCAGATCCTGGCCACTGTGCCCACCGTCATCACCCCGCAAATCACTGCCGGGCGCATGAAAGCCATCGCCGTAACTGGCGCACAACGTTACAACCTGGCGCCAAATGTACCGACCGTCGCTGAAAGCGGCATCAAGGAATTGCGCAACTTCGAGGCCATCGCCTGGAATGGCGTGCTGGTTGCGGCGGGGACACCGCGCCCAATCGTGGACCGCATCAACGCCGCCATCAACGCGGCAATGAATGACCCAGCGGTGAAAGAACGGTTCCGGGCTGCCGGCCTGGAAGCGGCCGGCGGCTCGCCGGAACAGTTTGCAAAACTGATGGCCGACGAGGCTGTCAAATGGGAGCCGGTGATCAAACGCACCGGCGCCAAACTCGACTGAGCTTCGCGCCGGTCCGTGATCAGCCCGCCGGCGCGACCTTCTGGCGGTCGTGTTTCTGCCGCGCGATGTGCCGGCTGGTCTTGTTCTCGGGGTAGTTCAGCGCCACCCGCTCCTTGTAGGTGATAACACCATCGGCCTTGGCCTTGTCTTTCAGCTTGGATTGCGTGCCTGCCCTGCCTCCAGCCGATCGGCTTCGTTCTGTGTCAGACTGCCAGAGGCGATACCGGCATCAACGCGTTTTTGCTGATTGGCCTGGCGCTTGTCAATACGCGGCGTCGCCAATGGGTCTTTGGGCGCGAGCGGGGTTGTCTGCGCAAAGACTGCGCCGACAAAGCCCAGGGCAAGGATGGTGGCAAAAGTCTTGACGTGAACGGAATGCTCCGGTACTTGGGGTGCATGGAAAAATTTCCAGGGTCATTCAACGGCATCGCGCCGTGAGAGCTGACTGCTGGAATGCAAAGTTCTGAAACACGGGTAACTTCTGGCCTGGAAACGCCTTGGCACAATAGCGTCATGACCAAACCCCCAAGTTCAGCAACTGTTGTGCGCCGGCTCGCCGCCCTGGCCGCGGCGATCACGGTCGCCACATCCAGTGCTTTTGCGCAAACCAGGCCGATACGGATCATCGTTCCCTATGCTGCGGGCGGGCCAATTGACGTGACGGCCCGGGTGCTGGCGGAACGGGTCAAAGACACCTTGGGAGCGGTGGTCATCGAGAACCGTCCCGGCGCTGGAGGCAACATCGGCGCCGATGCCGTGGCCAAGGCAGCGCCAGACGGATTGACGCTGGGCATCGCTGCACTGGCGACCCATGCCATCAACCCGTGGCTGTACTCGAAGATGCCGTACAACGCGGCCACCGACTTCGCCCCAATCACCCAGATGGTGCGTGTTCCCAATGTGCTGGTCATGAATGCGGACACCGCGACCCGCCTGGGCATCCAAACCCTGGCCGACCTGATCCGGTATGCGCGCAACCATCCGGGCCGACTCAACTATGGGTCTGGCGGCAACGGCAGCGGCGGGCACCTCGCGGGCGAGATGTTCAAGGCGCAGGCGAAGATTTTCGCGGTTCATATTCCCTACAACGGTGGCAATCCGGCGCAGTTGGCGTTGCTCGCGGGCCAGGTCGATTTCAATTTCGACAACCTCGCCACCGCGGCGGCCAACATCAGATCGGGCAAACTCAAGGCGCTTGCGGTCACCACGCTGGCGCGCAGCCCGGCGCTGCCCGATGTGCCACCGGTCGCCGATACCCTGGCCGGATTCGCGGTAGACACCTGGTGGGGTCTGGTGGCGCCTGCCGGGACACCGAAAGAAACGATCAGCAAACTACATCAGGCGTTTGCCGAGGCGCTCAACAGTGCGGAGGCGAAGAGCCGCTTCGCAAGCCTGCTGGCCGAACCCATGGCAAACACACCCGAACAATTCGGCGCCTTCATGAAAAGCGAACTGGCGCGCTACCAGCCGGTTGTCAAGGCGTCGGGGGCCACCGTCGACTGAACCAGGAAGGGCCCAAGCCAGAGCCCGCCGATCTGCCTGAGCCTGTCGACGATAGTGAGGGGCTCAAGCCTGTTGCACGCGGAGCTGGTCGCGGAACTCCAGCTCGATGCAGTTGCGCTCACCCTGGCGCTCGTATCGAAACACGTTTGACAACCGATACACCATCAACAGCCCGAGCCCGCCGGGTGGGCGCTGCTCCATCGGATTGGCAGTGCGTTGCAACGCTTCGCCAATCCTTGCCTGCGGGTCAAACACAGGCTGGGTGTCCTGGTAGCGCAGGCGCAAAGCGTCGTCAACGTGACTCACGGCGAGCCAGACCTGAGCGCCAGGGGTTTGCCCCGCTGCACCGTGCACCAGGGTGTTGGTAAGCAACTCCTCAACGGCGGTTTCGGCCCGCAACAGGGTCGGCCGGGCGCTGCCGGGAATGTGCGAGCGCAACAACCCCAACATCGCTTCAAGCGATTCCATTCGTGCCGGGAAGCTGTATAGTGTTTCTACAATCATCAAGCGTCGAATTAGACCAGTCAATTGGAGGTAGATCAAATGCGCAACTTGAAATGGATCGGGTCGGTTTTGTCCCTGGTGCTTTTCAGCCACACTGCCATGGCCGCCGATGAGGCGGGCATGGTCAAGGTCAGCAAGGGGTCTGTCGGTCTCGAGCGCGGTGGTCAGCGACTCGCCGCCCCGGTTGGCACCCGTATCTTTGCCAGTGACCGGATCGTGACCGGTGCCGATGGCTCGGTTGGCATTACGCTGCGCGACAACACCCTGCTGTCGGCCGGGCCCAACTCCACGGTTGACTTGATCAAGTTTGCTTTTAACAGCACGACCCATTCGGGGGCGATTGATGCCTCCGTCAAACGCGGCACACTCTCGGTGATCTCCGGCAAGATTGCCAAAGCCACGCCAGAGGCGGTGAGCTTTTCAGCGCCGGGCATGACCCTTGGTGTGCGCGGGACCAGCTTCCTGATCGACGCCGGCCAATAGGCGCTTGCTACCATGGGTGTGTTTGCTCTCGTCGCCATCGGTGTTATCACACTGATCCTGAATCAACCGCCGCTGAGCAAGGTCGTGTTGCTGCCAGACGCCGATGGCAAGACCGGCGCGGTCACCATCAAGACCAGTGCCGGTGAACAACTGTTGTCGACCGCGTTCGGCAGCGCCAGCGTGAACCGCCAGGGCGGAATTTCCAGCGCCAGCGAAGACGCGACCAAGGTTTCGCAACAATACGCCAGCACCTTGTCGGCGCGCCCGTCCGTACCGGTTTCGTTCACCGTCTATTTTGAGTTTGGCTCGGCCGTGGACATTGCGCCGGTCATCCAGCCCGTACTGGACCAGTTGCGCGCCGTGCTGGCATCCTACCCCGGGGCCGAGATCACGGTCATCGGACACACCGACCGCGTCGGCAGCCTGGAGTCGAATGACGTTTTGTCGCTGCAACGGGCAGAGACGGTTCGAAGCCTGATCCTGCAGGCCGGGATTGCGGCGACGGTACTCGAGGTGGCCGGGCGCGGCGAACGTGAGCCCATCGTGCCAACTGCCGACGAGGTCGCCGAGCCCAAGAACCGCCGCGTCGAGATCAACCTGCGTTGAGGCCGCCTTGCGCGCCGCGTGCGGGTACGCGCTGGGCCCTCAGGCGCTGGGCGATGAACCTTTCCAGTGCACGATCAGGATGGCCAGATCATCCGACGGCTCGGCGTGACCTACAAACAAGCCGACATCACGGCGTACCTGGGCCCTGATCTCGGTCGCACTGGGTGCCAGCGCCAGCGTCGCAAGCGCCTCGCGCAGACGGCTGGCGCCAAACAGCTGGCCGGTCCGGTCCATAGCTTCTGTAATACCGTCCGTCACCATGCACAAGCGGTCGCCAGGCGCGAGTTGAAGCCTGTGCACCTGGTAAGAGAAATCGTCCACGACACACAGCGGCGGCCCCCCCTGCGCGGCTTCGGTCACGATTTGCCGCAAGCTGCCGTCCGCGCCAAGGCACCACGGACCCTCATGCCCGGCGTTCACCAGTTCCAATGCCCCGGTGTCAACGTCGAGCACACCGAGCAGCATGGTCACAAACAGCGTCTCCACGTTTTCACGCGACAGGTCCAGGTTGGCGGCCGACACGATCTCGGCCGGCCCGCCGGCAAGGCGGGTGGCAAAGCTGCGTGACAAGGCCTTCGCGACGGCCATGAACAGGCTGGCCGGCACCCCCTTGCCCGACACGTCGCCGATCAGGAAACACAGGCGGCGCTGGTCAATCATGAAAAAGTCGTACAAATCACCACCCACCTCGCGCGCCGGTTCAATCAGGGCGTCGATCGCAAACCGCCGCTCGCCCGGAAAAGCGCGGCTGGCATCGGGCAAGGATCCGAGTTGGATACGCCGCGCCGCTTCCATTTCACCGGCCAGCCGCGCCGCCTGCTCGCGCAGCTCCTGCTTCTCAAGCGCGAGCCGACGGTTATCGTTTTCCGTTTCCAACGTACTGCTTGAAACCAGGCTTGCCAGCAGACCGGCAAATCCGATCGACATCGTGGCGCCGTCAAAGAGCCAACCAGTGGAATAGAAAAGTGCGAAACCCGTGGCAATCACGGAAACAACGACAGCGATCACCCACCAGCCAACGCGTGGCGGACGCTGCGATTGCGCCCCGGACTGGCCTCGCAACGCGTTCGGGACGCGCCACACCATCAACGCGCCGATGCCCAGCAACAGGCCGAGTTCCAGCCACTTCATCCACCAAGGTCGCAGCAAAAAGCGCCCATCGAGCAGGCTTTCCAGCAGCTGCGCCTGGATCTCGATCCCAGCGACACTTTCCCCCAACGACGTCACCCGGCGATCATTCAGGCCGGAGCCGGTCAATCCGATCAATACCAGTTTGCCAGTCAGCGCCTCGCCTGCCACCTTGCCGCTCAGCAGAGTTGCCGCGGAGATGTTGCGGTGCGCCGCGATCCCCTGCTGCTCGGGTGCAAAGTGCAGCCACACATCACCGCCAGACTGGGTCTCGACCGTCAAGTCGGCAACCGAAACCGAACGCACGCCATGGCGGTCCGCCGCCAACTCGATCGCGCCTCCCCCCGAGGCCACGCGCAGCATTTCCATCGCCAGCGATGGCACCAACAGGTCGCCGACCGCTGCCACCAGGGGAATGCGCCGCACCACGGCGGTCTCTTCGATCGACAACAGAGCCTGGCCCTGGGCTGCCGCCTGCAGTTCCGGCAGGCTGGCCCGCACGAACGGAAAACGCCGCACAAACGGCAGCGGGTCCGCGCCCTGCGCCAGCACCGGCCAGGTTCGCATTCCGGCGCTGGTAATGAGTGTCTCGAATCCAAAGCCAGCCGCGCCCAGGACAGACGGCGACTGCGCCAGCGCGCGCGCCAAACGCGCATCATGGCCTGGCAACATGCGCAGTGCAGCACCCAATTCGGGCGCGGCAGAGCCAAGGTTGGTCGCCACCCGTTCCGGGGAAGTCTGGTCGGCCTCCGGCATAAAGATGTCCAGGCCAATGGCCTTTGGCCCGAACACCGTGATCGCATCGATCAACTCTGCCAGCTTGTTGCGCGGCCATGGCCACTGGCCGACCGCCTTCAGGCTTTTTTCGTCGATGCCTACGATCGCTACCTTCTGCTCCTGGCGCACACGCGGGAACGCCCGCTGGTAGGCATCGAACAGCAGTTGTCGCACGCTGGCTGCAGGAACGGCCAGAACCCGCGTCCATTCGGGCCGCGCCGAGTTGGCTTGGCCCGCTTCGGTAATTGTTTCCGCAAAACCTACCAGGGCGGCGAAAAACAGCAGGAAGGCCGATGCGGCAACACGGCCGCGCTGGTACAGGAAAGCCCTGCCAAACAGCGCGATGAGTTGATTCACAGGTCGAGCTCGAACCCGTCCCAGGCAGACAACACCTCCAGGGCGTGCCCGTCCCGGGTGATTTCCTCGAAACGCCGGGTTTCCTCCAGCACACGTGCAATCTGTGCGTCGTCGTAAGCCGGTTCATGGTGGAACATTACCAAGCGCCGGGCAAGCGCCGCCTGGCACAGCTCCACACCAACGATGTTGCTGGAGTGTCCCCAGTCTGCCTTGACGGAAATCGCATCCGCCAACGAATACATCGCGTCAAAAATCACCGCATCGGCACGCTCGAAAAACTGCACGAAACGGGCCCGCTCGGCCTCGTCCTCCAGCCGGTGTTCAGAGTCGGTGGAATACACAACGCTTTTTCCGCCACGGGTGAAGCGCCAGCCATAGGAGTCGCCCGCGTGGCGCTGCAGATGCGCGCGCACGGTCATTCCAGCTGCCTCGAATGGCTGATCGGGAGCCACCGTGTGGAACTCGAACTGCGCCCCGAACTGCTCGAACTTCACCGGAAACGATGGCTCCGCCTGTTGTCGGCGCAACGCAAATTCGGCATGTGGGTGACCGCTATGGATGATGATCCGATTGCCGGGAATGTAGACCGGCGTAAAAAATGGCAGGCCCATGATGTGATCCCAGTGCACATGGGACAAAAACACATGGTAGGTCTGCGGTGCGCCCGCCCCAAAACGCTCCAGCATGTGCTGGCCCAAAGGGCGCACACCGGTGCCCAGGTCCAGGATGCAATGCTCCGGCCCGCCGGTGTCGATCTGTACGCAACTGGAGTGGCCACCGAAGGTTCCGGCAACTTCAAAACCCAGCCCGTCGATATACGCATCCATTGAACCGGGTTGCTCGAACTGTCGCCCGCGTGCGCCCTCGAGCGCGGCGCGAATCTTGGCCCGAATCGCCGGTGCTGTGAGCGAAACCGGTATCGACCCGCGCGTGCCCCAGAACCGCAACTTCATGGCTTCAGCCCGCTGACAGATCAGAGGCTGCAGCCGCCAGGTCCGGAAAGACCTTGAGCACCAGATTGAAGTGGCTGACCTGGAACACCTCGGTCACCACCGGCGTCAAAGCGGCAATCGCAATGCGCCCCTGCTGAGCCTTGACCTGTTTGGCAGCCAGCAGCAATACGCGCAAGCCGACACTGCTGATGTACACCACGTTGGCAAAGTCAAGCACGATCGGCGTTCCGGCCGCAGTACAGACCGCCAGATGCGGCGCCAATGCGGCTTCGAACGCCTTGGCATGGGCATGGTCAAGCCGCCCGTGCACGCCCACGACCCGAACCGACCCCAATTGGCTGGATGAAAGCTCCACGAGGACCCCATTCGATTGGCAATGCATTGGAGTATAGCCACGGGCCGCGCGCTTGGCTGCGTATCTGCACGGCATCGGCGCGCCATGCGACTATAGTGCGGTCAGACAAGTCCACATCCGTAAAACCCATGAAAACCAAAGCCGCCATCGCCTGGACGTCTGGAGCACCGCTGACCATCGAAACCGTTGACCTCGCCGGCCCGCAAGCCGGTGAGGTTCTGGTCGAAATCAAGGCCACCGGTATTTGCCACACCGACTACTACACATTGTCGGGCGCCGACCCCGAAGGAATTTTCCCGGCCATTCTGGGGCACGAGGGTGCGGGTATCGTGGTCGACGTCGGCGCTGGCGTAACCAGTCTGCGCAAGGGCGACCATGTCATTCCGTTGTACACGCCTGAATGCCGACAGTGCAAGTTCTGTCTTTCGCGCAAGACCAATCTGTGCCAGCTAATCCGCAGCACCCAGGGCCGCGGTCTGATGCCCGACGCGAGCAGCCGTTTCAGCCTGGACGGCAAGCCGATTTTTCATTACATGGGCACATCAACCTTCAGCAACTACACCGTGGTACCGGAGATCGCGTTGGCGAAGATGCGCTCCGACGCGCCGTTTGACAAAGTCTGCTACATCGGGTGTGGCGTCACAACCGGTATTGGCGCGGTGCTGTTCACGGCCAAGGTCGAAGCCGGCGCCAACGTGGTGGTGTTTGGTCTGGGTGGCATCGGGCTCAACGTGATCCAGGGCGCGCGCATGGTGGGTGCCGGCAAGATCATCGGTGTTGACCTGAACCCGGCGCGCGAGCAGATGGCGCGCAAGTTCGGCATGACCGACTTCATCAACCCCCAGGAACTGGAGGCGGCTGGTGGCAACGTGGTGGATCGCATCGTGCAATTGACTGACGGCGGCGCGGACTACAGCTTCGAGTGCATCGGCAATACCAGCGTGATGCGCCAAGCCCTTGAGTGCACCCACAAGGGCTGGGGACGCAGCATCATTATTGGTGTGGCCCCGGCCGGCGCCGAGATCAGCACCCGGCCATTTCAACTGGTGACCGGGCGCAAGTGGGAGGGTTCTGCGTTTGGCGGAGCCCGTGGCCGCACCGACGTGCCGAAGATCGTGGACTGGTACATGGAAGGGCGCATCAACATCGACGACCTCATCACCCATACCATGCCACTTGAAGATATCAACCGGGGTTTCGACCTGATGAAGCGCGGCGAATCGATCCGCGCTGTCGTTCTGTACTGACGAAGACCACGCGCAGCTGCGCGCAAGCTACTTTAATGGGTCCGTTGCGGGCCCGGTCCACGCCCCGCAATATGGCGGAAAGTGATGCGGCCTTTGCTGAGGTCGTAAGGCGACAATTCGATCGAAACCTTGTCGCCAGCGATGATGCGGATATGGTGCTTGCGCATCTTGCCGCCGGTATAGGCAACCAGCTGGTGTCCATTGTCCAATGTCACGCGAAAACGCGAATCGGGCAGCACCTCGGTAATCAGCCCACTCATTTCGATCAGTTCTTCTTTGGCCATGGCCGCTTCTCCGGTGGGACTTTCACAATCGGGGGAACCGCGGCCACCTGACCCGGAACCAGAATCGGCAGCCGGGACTCCATTCGATCTGGAACGGGATGACCGTGCATCACCTGGGACCGCTCCGGCCCCAGGAGGCACCAGCCGCAGGGTGCGCACTGTGTTCGCAACTCTCGATTGTAAGCGCTGGCGCATCGTCCCGTCAGGCCCGAGGCTGACTCGCTATCACCTTCCCACTCGCGTTGCTGCCCCGGGCCGAACCGCAGGGCGGGCCGCTATCGCCGGTGCGGTGACATCCTGCGTCCAGGCGCAGCGTCAGCCGCTCTGGCGCCCCTATGTCTCAGCCGGACCTTGGGCCGGGCCATGGGCCGCGATGAGGGCGTTTGAAATTTCCGCCTCGCGCAGACTGCGGCAAGCAAGAATCAGACGAATCAGGGGTTGCAATACACGCATTGGGCTGGTCGGGCGTGGACCATGCCGTCTCGTCGCGGCTGCAATTCGCGGATGCCACAGGCTGCGCAGCCGAGGACCTCGGCCGCGATCACTTGCGTGGGCATGCGGCACAGTTCGCAGGGCAAGCCCAAGGCGACATCGATTCGACCCCAGCCGGGCGCGGAGCAGCCCGGGCAGTGCGCTGCCAAGCGAAGGGCCAACCGCATCGCCAGCCGGGCCAGCATGTCCATTCGCGTCGGATTTAGGTGCGCACGCATGTCAGTTTCGATGCGCGCGCGGCCGTCAGCAGAGCTGGCCGCGGCGGTAGCAACCGCATCATCGAGATCGCCACGGTCGACGAGCCCCTTGGCCAACGACGCAAACGAATCTCCCGCGTTCGGTCGCACGATGAGTCCGTGCTCCGGAAAGCCGACCTGGGTCAGAAAGGTGTTAATCGGAGTGCCTGGCACCGCGACCAAGTGGGCAAAGTTGGTCTGCTCTACCGCCATGGCTTCGTGGATCACCCAACCCTGATCGGCGTCCACGAATACCAGCGTTTCGATGCCCGACGGCAGGAACGGAATCAGGGCGTGGGGACCGAAGCTGCCCTCGCTGGCGATCGCGAGCTGCAGTCCGGTCGCATTGATTCCCAGCCAGGCCTTCGCCACTGCGGTCTCGAGCATGCTGCCCCGCCGCAGCGTCTCGCCCGAGAAAGTCCCTAGCGCGTCGGTGTTCACGCCCTTCGTCACAACGAGGTTCATCCCGAGCACCTGCCCGAACGCAGGGGCAACGGCTTTTTCCTTTCCGTGCATCGTGACCAGCACGGCGCTGCGGCCGGCGAAGGGATGCGGCTGTTCAGACATCTTTCGCGGCGACCCAGCCTCAGCGGCGATCACCACGCGGCTTGTGAAGTCGGAACCATCTTCAAAATCATTGTCCCGTTGGTGATGCTCCATACCGGCCCACTCTGCTAGCCTGTTTTTGATCGCACAGTATTGTTACCGTACTGTAATTGACACCCGCAACTACTACAGAACAACCGTGGAACCCAATTCCCGCGAGGTCACGACAGCTCCGCGTCTGGCCGCCACTGTGATGCTGCTGCGCGACGAGGCGCAATCGCTCGAGGTATTCCTGCTTAAGCGCCACGGCCTGTCGGGCGTGCTCGCAGGTGCCTATGTAGTTCCGGGCGGTACGGTCGACGCGGCCGATGGCGACCCGGACATGAGCCGTTTTCTGGACCGCTCAGAGACCGATTTGCAAAGCGGCCTGCAGGAATCAAGCGACGAAGCCTGGCCGCTGTCAGCCTGTACGTTGGTGCGATGCGCGAGTTGTTCGAAGTGTGCGGTGTGCTGTTGGCACAGGACGTGTATCAGAACCAGGTCCGGCAGGCGGCGGATCTGCTGCGCCAGGGCTATGCCTTCGACGAAATGCTGGGGGTGATCGCGCCCGAGCCGTTGCAGCAAGATGGCGCACGCGTCGTGTGTTGTCCAGGGGACCCACACACACACGAAGCCAGCACGCGTTCCCGGGACCGACCCGACTCGTATTTCGCAACCAGCGCTTTGAGCTACCCGATGGCTTCGCGTCGCTGTTTCAGCCGTAATCGATGGCGCTGATAAAGCGCGGGTCGCGGTGCCAGGCCCAATACGTCTCGACCATGCGTCGGGTCACGGGCCCGGGCTCGCCAGTGCCGATAACCTGGTCGTCGACCCGGGTCACTGGCAACACGCCACCGCCCGAGGTTGACAGGAAGACCTCCTGGGACTGGCGTAGTTCCTGCGCGGGCAAGGCACGCAGTTGCACCGGCAATTCAAGGGTCTGCGCCATTTCAATCACCGTGCGCCGCGATATACCCTCGAGCATTCCGCTGCTCGGCGTCACCAGCACGCCTTGGCTGACACAGAACACGTTGAAGCCGGGACCTTCCACCACGTTGCCGGCCTGGTCCACCAGCAGCACGCTGTCAGCCCCCGCGTCCAGCGCGCCAAGCAAAGCCATCGTCATATCGTTCCAGTGGTAGTTCTTTGCAGTCGGGTCGACAGATCCAGGCGGAATACGCTGTATATCACTCACCAGCACATGCAGGCCGAGCTTACGCTGCTGCTCATTGGCCAGCCACACGTAGGGAACAGCAAACGCGAACAACAGGTTGACGGCCTGGCGGGGCTCGGCCGAGGGCCACCGCCGCCAGCGCCGGCGGCCTATAAAAGACAAAAAAGCAGGCCCCCACCCCCACA
>JAJAZK010000536.1 GCA_026785765.1 Rhodoferax sp.
CTAGGAGCCGGCTTCAATTGGCGGCTGCCGTTTCCGATCCAGCGGCACGAACTGATTTTCGTGACCCAGATCCGCTCGGTCGATGTTGGACGCGACACCATTATCAAGGCGACTGGTTTGCGCGAATCAGCGATGCTGACCGAAGACGAGAACATCGTCGAGATCAAATTCGCGGTGCAATACCGGCTGAGCGACGCACGCGCCTTCCTGTTCGAGAGCCGCAATCCGGCCGATGCAGTGGTGCAGGCGGCGGAAACAGCCGTGCGCGAGGTGGTCGGCAAGATGCGCATGGATTCGGCCCTGTCAGAGGAACGGGACCGGATTGCACCCAACGTTCGGGCGCTGATGCAGACCATCCTGGACCGCTACAAGATGGGCATCGAGGTGGTTGGCATCAACCTGCAACAAGGTGGCGTGCGCCCGCCGGAGCAGGTGCAGGCGGCGTTCGACGACGTTCTCAAGGCCGGCCAGGAGCGCGAACGCGCCAAGAATGAGGCGCAAGCCTATGCCAATGACGTGATTCCGCGCGCCGTCGGTTCCGCATCGCGTCTGAAGGAAGAGGCGGACGCCTACAAGGCCAGAGTCGTGGCTCAGGCAGAGGGTGATGCGCAGCGCTTCAAGTCGATACTTGCCGAGTACCAGCGGGCGCCACAGGTTACACGTGACCGGATGTACCTTGAAACCATGCAACAAATTTACGGCAACACCAGCAAGGTGCTGGTGGAATCGCGCCAAGGCTCGAGCCTGTTGTACCTGCCGCTGGACAAGATCATGCAGATGCAAAATACGCCTGAGTCAAGTGGCACCGCGGCCATCGCGCCTGGCGCTGCGCCAGCCAGTACCGGCGGCGTGCCGGTGCCCTCGGCGGGCGATACCCGGACTCGCGACACTACGCGTTCACGCGAACGCGACACACGTTAGGACTGCGCCGTGAACAAACTTGGTTTTCTATTTTCCTCCATCCTGCTGACGCTGGCGCTGGCCAGTTCCATGCTTTTTGTTGTGGATCAGCGGCAGTTTGGTGTTGTGTATGCACTCGGGCAGATCAAGGAAGTGATCACCGAGCCAGGGCTGAACTTCAAGCTCCCGCCGCCGTTCCAGAATGTGTCCTACATCGACAAACGGCTGCTGACGCTCGATAGCGCCGACACCGAGCCGATGCTGACCGCTGAGAAGCAGCGGGTGGTCATTGACTGGTATGTGCGCTGGCGCATCAACGAGCCGTCGCAATTCATCCGCAATGTGGGCCTCGACGAGAGCGCGGGAGCGATCCAGCTTAACCGCGTGGTGCGCAACGCGTTTCAGGAGGAAGTCAACAAGCGAACGGTGACCGAATTGCTGTCCACCAAGCGCGAGGAATTGACTGCGGACGTCAAGACCAAGGTGCTCGAGAACGTTCGTGGCGCCAAACCCTGGGGTATCGATGTGGTGGACGTACGCATCACCCGCGCCGACTACGTGGATGCGATCACCGAATCGGTGTATCGACGCATGTAAGCGGAACGCAAGCGTGTGGCCAATGAGCTGCGTTCGACCGGCGGCGCCGAAGGCGAAAAGATCCGCGCGGATGCGGACCGCCAACGCGAGGTGGCGATAGCCAATGCGTTCCGCGACGCGCAGAAGATCAAGGGCGAAGGGGACGCCGAAGCGTCGCGGATTTATGCTGAGGCATTTGGGCGCGATCCGCAGTTTGCCCAGTTCTATCGCAGCCTGGAGGCGTACCGCGCGAGCTTCAACAAGAAGGGAGATCTGATGGTGCTTGATCCATCCTCGTCAGAGTTCTTCAAGGTGTTGCGCGGTGGTTCGGTGGTAGGGCCAGCTGCGAAGAAGTAGGACTTGGACGGCGATACGATCTGGCTGGCCTTGGCTCTGGTGCTGGTTATTGAAGGCCTGTTTCCCTTTTTGTCACCGAGCGGCTGGCGGCGCATGTTTCTGCAGTTGCTGCAGTTGCATGATGGGCAAGTACGCTTCTTCGGGCTGTGCAGCATCCTCGCCGGTCTGGCGGTGATGTGGTTGCTTTCCTGAGGGTTCGGCGCAGATGCGCCCGGTAAAATCCGGTTTTTGATCGCCTGCACAGCACATGTCTGCCTGGGTCCTGCCGGATCACATTGCCGATGTCCTGCCTTCCGAGGCCCGGCACATAGAAGAACTGCGCCGCGAATTGCTGGACACGGCGCGTCGGTATGGTTACGAACTGGTCATGCCGCCCCTGCTGGAGCATCTGGAGTCGCTGCTCACGGGAACCGGCGAAGCACTGGATCTGCAAACCTTCAAGCTGGTGGACCAGTTGTCTGGCCGCATGATGGGATTGCGTGCCGACACCACGCCCCAGGTTGCCCGAATTGACGCGCATCTGCTGAACCGTGTTGGAGTGACCCGGCTGTGTTATTGCGGCCCGGTGCTTCACACCCGACCGGATAAACCTCACGCCAGCCGGGAACCGCTGCAGTTCGGAGCAGAGATGTTCGGCCATGCTGGCCTGGAAGCCGATCTGGAAGTACTGCTACTGGCGCTTGGCTGCCTGGAGTCGGCCAAAGTCGACGCTCCGAGTGTGGACTTGGCAGACGCCAGAATCGTGCGAGCCCTGCTTGCACGTACGCATGCCAGTGCGAGCGCGCGCGTGCACCTGCACCGCGCACTGGCCGCCAAAGACCGCAACGAGCTCGAACGCCTGACCAGTGGCTTTGAGCCACAAGCACGCAATGGCCTGCTAGCGCTGGTCGAGTTGTATGGTGATGAACAGGTTCTCGTCCAGGCCAGGGCCGTCCTGCCGAACGACCCGGCAATTCATGCTGCGCTGGACAACCTCCATTGGCTGGCACGCCATCTCCCGGATACCCCCGTCACCTATGACCTGGCCGACCCGCGCGGCTACGCCTACTACACCGGTGTGCGGTTTTCCATTTTTGCGCAGGGAGCCAGCGATGCAGTGGCCCGTGGCGGACGTTATGACGAGGTCGGCGCAATCTTCGGGCGCAACCGCCCTGCCGTTGGTTTTAGCCTGGACGTCAAGACCCTGGGCGCAGCGGCGGCGGCGCGCCCATTGCATGCGGCGATCCGGGCGCCCTGGGCGGAGTCCGGTGAGTTGCGCCAGGCAGTTGCGGCGTTGCGCGCACAGGGCCACAGCGTGGTCTGCGTATTGCCCGGGCACGAGAACGAGGTCGATGAGTTCCAATGTGATCGCGAATTGTTGCAAGTTGCGGGGCAGTGGGTGGTGCAAGCTATTTAGAGATTACCCCAAATGACTACAACCAAAGGACGCAACGTCGTCGTGGTCGGCACCCAGTGGGGTGACGAAGGCAAAGGCAAGCTGGTCGACTGGCTCACCGAGAGTGCGCAAGGGGTGGTGCGCTTCCAGGGCGGCCATAACGCCGGCCACACCCTGGTCATCAATGGAGTGAAGACGGCGCTACACCTGATCCCCAGCGGCATCATGCGAGCGGGTGTCAAGTGCTACATCGGTAACGGTGTGGTGGTATCGGCGGCCAAGTTGTTCGAGGAGATCGAAGGATTGGAGCGGGCCGGGGTTGAGGTGCGATCGCGGCTGCGGGTGAGCGAGGCCTGCCCGTTGATCCTGCCGTTCCATGTGGCGCTCGATGTCGCCCGTGAGGCGGCGCGCGAGCAGGGCGGCCAGGTCCGCATCGGAACCACCGGCCGCGGCATCGGTCCGGCCTATGAAGACAAGATTGCGCGGCGCGCCTTGCGTGTCCAGGATCTGAAGCACCCCCAGCGTTTTGCGGGCAAGCTGCGCGATCTGCTGGACTTGCACAACCATATGTTGTCGACCTACCTCGGGTCTGCACGTTTCGAGTTTGCGGAAGCGCTCAAGCCATATATGGACGACGGCAAGGTGCGTTTCGATGCGGTCTACAACGAAGCCATGCGACACGCCGAGTTGCTGCGCCCGATGATGGCCGACGTATCGCGCGAACTGAACGAAGCCCATGCCAGGGGTGCCAATCTGCTGTTCGAGGGCGCCCAGGGAACCCTGCTGGATGTCGACCATGGCACCTATCCGTACGTGACCTCCAGCAACTGCGTCGCTGGCAATGCGGCCGCAGGCGCCGGAGTCGGTCCGGGCATGTTGCACTATGTGTTAGGTATCACCAAAGCCTATTGCACGCGTGTGGGAGGCGGGCCTTTTCCGACCGAACTGGAGTGGGAGACACCTGGTACCCCGGGTTACCACATGAGCACGGTGGGCGCGGAAAAAGGCGTCACCACCGGGCGCTTTCGGCGTTGCGGCTGGTTCGACGCAGCGCTGCTGAAGCGCTCGGCCCAGGTCAATGGGCTGTCGGGCTTGTGCATCACCAAACTCGACGTACTCGACGGCCTGGCGGAACTGTTGTTGTGCACTGGCTACACCGTGGATGGTGAGACTCTCGACATCCTGCCCATGGGAGCCGAAGACATTGAGCGCTGCACGCCGATCTATGAGCGGCTGGAAGGCTGGAGCGACAGCACGGAGGGTATCACGCAGTACGACCAGCTACCCGTGGCGGCGCGGCTGTACCTGCAGCGCATCGAGCAGGTGACAGGAGTACCGATCCACATGGTCTCGACCAGTCCTGATCGCGACCACACTATCATGATGCGCCACCCCTACCTTGCCGACTAGGAAAAAGGACACAGCATGTTGACGGAAGACGGAAAACACCTGTATGTCAGTTACGACGAGTACCACAATCTGATCGAGAAGCTGGCGATCAAGGTCTACCAGTCAGGCTGGCAATTCGACACGATCCTATGCCTGGCCCGCGGCGGCATGCGGCCTGGTGACATCCTGTCCCGGGTTTTCGACAAACCGCTGGCCATCATGTCCACCAGCTCTTACCGTGCCGAAGCGGGTACCCAGCAGGGTAATCTGGATATCGCCCACTACATCACGACTCCGAAAGGTGAGATTGCCGGGCGGGTGCTGCTGGTCGATGATCTGGCCGACACCGGCCACACCCTGCACGCGGTGATCCAGCAACTGCGCAACAACTACAAGCCGATCACCGAGTTACGCAGCGCTGTCATCTGGACCAAGGGCATTTCGAGTTTCAGCGCCGACTACTCGGTCGAGCTCCTGCCTACCAACCCCTGGATTCATCAGCCATTCGAGGGTTACGATGCGATGCGCCCGCAGCAGCTGATTGCCAAATGGAGCGTTTGACGTCTGACCTGCATGCCTGATATCTCTACCGGACTGATCCACCACCCTTATCTGCCGCCAGACGGATTTCTGGCGCCCCTGCCGGGCGTCTTCAAGGCCTCGACGGTGATTTTCCCGAGCGTGGCGAAAATGCGCAGCGCCGACTGGAAAGACAAGACCGGGTACACCTACGGCTTGCACGGCACCCCCACCACCTACCAGCTCGAAGAGCGCCTGTGCACGCTTGAAGGTGGCTCCCAGTGTCTGCTGGTGCCCAGTGGTCTGGCGGCCATCACGACCGTCGCCATGGCAATCCTGAAGACCGGCGACGAGGTGCTCATCCCGGACAACGCGTACGGACCAGGGACGGCGTTTGCCAGAACCGAACTGCGCAATTGGGGCATCACCCACCGCTTCTACGATCCGATGGATGCGCAGGATCTGCAATCCAAGCTGGGACCGCGCACGCGGCTGGTCTGGCTCGAGGCGCCGGGTTCGGTCACGATGGAGTTTCCAGATCTCCCGCGCCTGGTCCGGATTTGCCAGGACCGGGGCGTCACAACGGCCCTCGACAACACTTGGGGCGCTGGCCTGGCATTTCGGCCGTTCGCATTGGTGGCTGCCGACGGTTTGCCGGTCGCGGTGGACATTTCCGTGCATGCGCTCACGAAGTACCCCAGCGGCGGCGGGGACGTGCTGATGGGCAGCATCATCACGCGCGACCCGGAGCTGGGCACCCGCATCAAGTTGACCCATATGCGGCTCGGTCTGGCTGTCGGGGCAAACGACGCCGAGGCGGTACTGCGCGGTTTGCCCAGCGTCGTGCTGCGCTACCGCGCGCACGACACAGCCGCGCGCGAACTTGCGGTATGGTGCGCAAGGCAGGACGCTATTGCCCAGGTACTGCACCCGGCACTGTCCGGTTCACCGGGACATGCACACTGGGTGGCCACCTGCCAGACCGGCTTGGGTGGCGCTGCCGGGTTGTTCAGTGTTATCTTCAAGCCACAACACAGCGCGCGCAGCGTCGATGCTTTCTGCGACGCGTTGAAGCTGTTCAAGCTTGGTTATAGCTGGGGCGGCCCGATCAGCCTGGTGGTTCCGTATGACCTTGCCGCGATGCGCGGCAGTTGGCCCAGGCAGGTGGCGCACGGAAGTATCGTGCGTTTTTCCATCGGGCTGGAGAATGTGGACGATCTGCGCGCCGACCTGACTCAGGCGATGGCCGCAGCCCTTGCAGCCAGTTGAGTCGGGTTTTCCGCAGTGGCGCGGTCGGCCTGTGCGCTATACCCTGTCTGGAATGGCTCCCAACGGCACGTCAGAACCAGAATCTCCGGAAACCGGCGCGGATGCGGAAGCTCTTCCCGACCTGCCGCCCGCCACGGCAGCAAGTCACCAAGTTGTGACGCTGGGCTGGATCGATCCCTTGCATTGGCTGTCGCGCGGCTGGAGGGACACGACGGCCAACATGGGTATTGCCTCCTTTTACGGCATGTGCTTTTGGGTCATGGCGCTGACCTTGGCGGCTGTGTTCCGCTCGCGTCCCGAGTACGTGATGTCGGTCGCCTCCGGCTGCCTGCTGCTTGGCCCGTTCCTGGCCATGGGCCTGTACGACGTGAGCCGCCGTCGGGAGTCGGGTCTGCAGGCCGACTTTGTGTCCTCGCTGACCTGCTGGGACCGCCATCTGCGCAGCCTGGGCCTTTTGGTGCTGGTACTCATCGTGCTGGAGTTGTTATGGGGCAGGGCGTCGCTGGTCGTGTTCGCCGTTTTCTTCAATACCGGCATGCCTTCTACCAGCGGCGTCGTCTCTGCTGTGTTTGATCCGCAAAACTGGGAGTTTGTGTTGGTGTATACATTGGTAGGGTCTGTTTTTGCCGCAGTGGTCTATGCCATCGCCGTGGTGTCCATTCCGATGATCCTGGACCGCGACACAGACGCAATTTCTGCTGCCATTACCAGTGTCCAGGTGGTATCCCGGAACACCGGGGTCATGATTCTGTGGGGTGCTCTGATCTCCCTCATCGTGGCGCTGGCTCTGCTGCCGTGGGGCCTTGGCCTCTTGCTGGCGGGCCCCTGGCTGGGGCACTCCAGCTGGCATGCCTACCGTGGATCGGTTGTCTGGCCGATGCCCGACGGGGAGAACGCCGATCAGACTTGAAGCTGCAAATCGCCCGCCAGGGCTTTTTCTGGCGGGCGCGAACTGTTACAGTTCTACCAACCCACAGAAAGACTCAATTGGCAACTCCCAATTACGGATACGAAAAGCGTCAAAAAGAGCTGGCAAAAAAACGCAAAAAAGAGGACAAGCTCAAACAGAAGGCCGAGCGCAAGGGCGGCGCTCCCGGCGAGGACGGAAACACCCAGGAAGACGGCATGCTGCCCGCGTCGGCTCCCGCGCCAGATACCCCGTCGGCGAACTCTTAGCCGTCTGCGCCAGTCGCCGCCGTGCCCAGTCGGGACGCGAGTTGCTGCATTGCGCCAAAAGAGCGGTCAAGCGGCTTCACAATCCGCGCTTGTGCAAAGTGCAGGAAGTTGCGGCGCATTGATTGCAGATACACCGGGTCGTAGTGCGACGTTAGCAACTCCATGACCACGGCCTCGAAATCTCCATTGCGCACCTTGGTTTTCCACTCCTGGACCAGCGCCTTGCCGAGCATCTGCGTCAAGATCTCCAGTCGCGCGCAAAACGCATCCGGTTCTTGCACAAAGTTGGCGTAGTCTTCCATCAGCAAGGCCACGCGTTGTGTGTCAGGCAACACGAGATTGAGGCAAGTGGCGCTGCGCATCGCGCTCATCAGGCTGACAGGAACGGCGACGTTGCCGACCTTGCGGCTCTCACTTTCCACAAACACCGGGTGACTATGGTCCAAGACGCGCAATGCCTCCCAGATAAGGGTGTCAAATCGTTTCTGGGATGGCTGTACCTGTCCCGGCACAGCACCGAGAACCGAACTGCGATGGCATGCCAGCGCCTCCAGATCGACCACCTGGCCGCCACACTGCGCGAGCGCGTGTAACAGGCGCGTCTTGCCGGATCCGGTGGTCCCGCACACGACGCGGAAATCCAGCGCGCCAGCGAGCCGATCCAGGTCTGCCAACATGGCGGCTCGAAACGCCTTGTAACCACCTTCAAGCAGGGTGACCCGAAAACCAATCTGATCGAGTACCAGCGCGAGCGCGCCACTGCGCTTGCCGCCACGCCAGCAATACACCAGTGGCGTCCAATCGCGCGGCTTGTCTAGCACCCGATGTGCAATGTGCCGACCAATGTTGGAGGCGGCCATGGCCGCACCGCGTTTCCTCGCTTCGAAGGCGCTGACCTGTTTGTAGACAGTCCCGACCTCTTGCCGTTCGGCATTGTTCAGGGTGGGCCAGTTGACCGCCCCGGGCAGGCGGTCGAGCTGATGCTCGTCCTCGCTGCGTGCATCGATGATGGTGTCGAAGGCATCAAGCTGCCGCAATGCCTGGTCGGCCGCTACGACGGTGAGCGTCACTTCAGCAGCTTTCGCAGTTCCGGCCAGACGTTGTCGAGCATGATCGGGTGGGCTTCCTCGCGCGGATGGATGCGGTCACTCTGAAACAGCTTGGTCGGGGCGACGCCGTCGGCCACCCCCTTGAGCAGGAATGGAACCAGTGCCGTCTGATTGACCCGTGCCACCTTGGCAAACACCTCGGCGAACTGGGCCGCGTACTGCGCCCCGTAGTTCGGTGGCATTTGCATGCCCACCAGCAACACCCTGGCGTCGGCCTTGCGCGCCGCCTGCGCCATAGCGGCGAGATTCTCCTCGGTCATTTTCAGCGGCAGGCCGCGCAAGGCGTCGTTGCCGCCCAGTTCTACCACCACGTGGGTCGGTTTGTGTTGCGCCAACAAGGCACCCAGGCGCGAACGACCGCCCGAAGTTGTGTCGCCACTGATGCTGGCATTCACCACCACCACCCCGGGCGCCTCGGTCGCCAGGCGTTTCTCCAGCAGTGCCACCCAGCCGGTTCCGCGGCGCAGGCCATATTCGGCGCTGAGCGAGTCACCGACAATCAGAATGCTGCGCCGCCCGCTGACCGCTGAGCCGCTGCGAGCGGCCGCCGGCTTTGCACTCGGTGCGGGAGGCGTTTGAGTCGCCGCCACGGCGCATGGCCCCACAATCGGAGCCGCAAGCGCAGTCACGATAAAGTGTCTTCGTATCACAACAAAAAGCCTTTCATGCCGCATCCCAACGTTTCGGCCATTATTTCGGTCGACCATGTCTTCAAGTCAGTAACCGATTCCACCGGCACCCTCGACATTCTGCGCGATATTGATTTCTCGCTTGCACCAAGGGAAACAGCGGCCATTGTGGGCGCTTCCGGATCGGGCAAAAGTACGCTGCTGTCCATCATTGCCGGGCTCGACACGCCAAGTCGTGGAACTGTGGTGCTCGCCGGCGAGGACCTGTTTGCGATGGATGAGGACCAGCGCGCTGCCCTGCGCGCACGCAAGGTCGGGTTCGTGTTCCAGAGTTTCCAGCTAATGGGCAACCTGAGCGCGCTTGAGAACGTGATGTTGCCATTGGAGCTGGCAGGCCGCAGCGACTCGCGCAAGATGGCAGCAGAGATGTTGTCGCGGGTCGGTTTGTCGGCGCGCCTGGGGCACTACCCAAAAGTGCTCAGCGGTGGTGAACAGCAACGTGTGGCGTTGGCGCGCGCCTTCGTGGTGCAGCCTGCGGTGTTGCTCGCCGATGAGCCAACCGGCAGCCTGGACTTTGCAACCGGTGACACCATCATGCAACTGATGTTCGACCTGAACGCCGAGTTGGGAACGACGCTGGTCCTGGTAACACACGACCAGGCCATAGCCCAGCGCTGCGCGCGGCGCATTACCATCGAGGCCGGGCAAGTCGTAGCGTCGGCCGGTTGAGGCCATCGCACCGCCGGGCGGGGCGGGGCGCCGATAATTGATTCATGTCTGCGCCCAAAATCCTGTTCGGCTTCCACGCCATCGGTGTACGCATGCGCACCGCGCCGGGCAGCATCGTCGAAGTACATTTCGACAACACCCGCCGTGATGCCCGCATGCGGCAGTTCCTGGAACGGGCACAGGCGTCTGGCGTGCGGCTGGCCGAATCCGACGGTTTGCGCCTGTCTCGCCTGGCAGGCAACCATGCGCACCAGGGGGTCGTGGCACGTGTGCAGGCGCTGGAGCGCAGCCATTCACTCGACGAATTGCTGGAACAACTGGAAGCGGCGCAAGAGGCCTTGCCGCTGGCGCAACGCACCGCACCGCTGCTGCTGGTGCTCGACGGTGTGACCGATCCGCACAACCTGGGTGCCTGCTTGCGTGTGGCCGATGGCGCTGGCGCGCATGCAGTCATTGCGCCAAAGGACCACGCAGCGGGCATCAACGCGACCGTGGCCAAGGTGGCCAGCGGCGCTGCCGAGAGCGTGCCGTATTTCATGGTGACGAATCTCGCGCGCACCCTGGGCGAACTCAAGGAGCGTTCAATCTGGATCATTGGCACCGGCGACAGCGCCACGCAAACGCTGTACCAGACCGATCTGACCGGCCCGGTCGCCCTGGTGTTGGGTGCCGAAGGTGCCGGCCTGCGACAGCTGACATCAAAGACCTGTGATGCGTTGGTGCAGATTCCCATGCGCGGCGCAGTCGAAAGCCTCAACGTCTCCGTCGCCAGCGGGATTTGCCTGTACGAAGCAGTGCGACAACGCCAAGCAGGCGCTGCGCCCCCCTTGTCTTAAACCCAGCCCAGCGCCCCGAGCACGGCGCCGGCGCCAAGCAACCACAGCAAATGGATGCGGGTGCGCCAGACCAGCACCGCAGTCAGGGCGGTCAACAGCCACAGTCTCCAGTCCGAGCGCCAGTCGTCGTGCGCGACGCAAAGCAGGTAACCCGTAGACATCAACAGAGCGATGACCAGCGGCGCCATGCCTTGCTTGAAAGCCCGTACCGCACGCAATTCGCGGTTACGGTGGCTCCAGCGCGAAGACGAATTGGTGAGCAGGGTGCTCGGAACGAGGATCCCCATCATGGCCAGGGCCATTCCCAGCGCCGCGAAACGGTAACCACCTGCATTCAGGCCAACATTCCATCCCATCAAGGCCACGAACAGTACATTTGGGCCTGGTGCAGCCTGCGCCAGCGCAATGCTGGAGGTGAACTGGGTATCACTCAGCCAGTGCTGGTCTGTGACCAGAAACCGGTGCATGTCTGGAACCGTGGTGATCGCTCCACCCACTGCCAGCAACGACAGGGCCGCAAAATGTGTCAGCAAGGTCAACCAGTCTGCCACCGTCAACGACAAACTCATGCCGGTGGCCCCCCGATTTGCTGCGCCGACGCGGCTCCCAACCGGTACCACGCCCACAGGCAGCACAGCCCGCCCAAACTCAATAGCAACCAGGCCAGCGGGAGGCGCAACCAGGCCACGGCAATGAAGGTCGCGCCGGCGGCGATCCAACACATTAGCGGGCCCATGGCATTGCGGCGCAAGGCCGGCAACAGGCGCAGACCGGTTGCTGTGATCAAGCCGGCGGCGACGGCGCCCATGCCACGCAATGCGCCCTGTGCCGCCGCAAGATCGGCAACACCTGCAAACGCGACCGCCAGTAACACCACCACACATAGCGGAAACAGCAACATGCCAGCCATCGCGACAAACGCGCCGCGTACGCCGAAGTAACGTCCGCCCAGCATCAGTGCAAGGTTGATCACATTGGGAC
>JAJAZK010000537.1 GCA_026785765.1 Rhodoferax sp.
CTGCACAGCAGGCCATGTTGCGGGTGGCGGCGTGGGCGATGCGGTCACCACCGATGGCGCGGCCGGTGACGAGCATGTAGGTGAGTTCGCCGGTGTCGTGCATCGCACCCCAGGTACCGGCGATGGTGTTGAGGTGTTTCGGGATGCCGCGGTCGCGGATTTGCGAGGTGAATCTGGAATGGTGTTACCCCGCGAATCCGCGAAGCGTTCGAGACCCATTCGCCGCTGCTGTTCCGCCGCAGGCAGTGCCATGCCCGCTGCGCCTCGCATCGCCAGATAACCCAGCCGGTTCGGACTACGACATTGGCAACAAAGGCCGCAGAGCT
This sequence comes from Rhodoferax sp., assembly GCA_026785765.1. Taxonomy (GTDB): domain Bacteria; phylum Pseudomonadota; class Gammaproteobacteria; order Burkholderiales; family Burkholderiaceae_C; genus CAISIP01. Next base: position 327 of record JAJAZK010000537.1, read on the forward strand.
CTCCTTGCGCCGTTTCCGGTCCCTCCCACTCGAATTGCACGCAATGCGCACGATCAAAGGTTGGTCGAGGGTGAACAGCTTCATGCGTACGAGAAAAGGCTGGCGCAAACCGGTTGGCTTCAGGTTGCCAATGGGTAAATCACCGACCCCGCTAGATTGATCTGCGCTGGTGCTCGTCGCCCGGGATTCCTGTCATGCGGTCCATCAAGAACCCGTAGCCGATCTGGTCCCCGTGCAGTGGGATTGGCCGTTGCGCGCCGCGGGGCGATTGTCTGGCGATTCAGAGCTGGAAGTATTACACTTTCCGGATGTATTACATCGCCTCGGAGCGCCGACCATGAACCCTGCCCTGACCGTCAAGAGCCAAGTCACCGTTCCCAAGGAAATCCGCGACTTTCTGGGAATCGGCCCCGGGGAGCGTCTCAAATTTGAGCCCATGGCAGATGGCCGTGTTGCCATAGCGCCCGTTGTGCCCCGCACGGAAAAGTCTGCCGATCCGTTTGACCGCTTGAAGGGCAGCGGCAAGCGAGGTGTCAGTACCGACAAGGTCATGCGCGCGACGCGTGGCGACGACTGGAACAGGTAGCGGCGATGATCCTGGTTGACAGCAACGTCCTGATCGACGTGATGACCAACGATGCGCGCTGGTGCAACTGGTCCCTCGCCCAGTTGCGGGCGGGAAAGGCGCAAGGCCGCCTCGCAATCAACCACTTGATATATGCCGAACTTGCAGTGGCGTATGAAACTGTTGCCGAACTGGACTCATTTCTGAAGCCAACCGGCATCATCGTGAAGCCGCTCTCGACTCAGACAGCTTTTCTGGCGAGCCGCGCATTCATGCGATATCGGAGAACCAAGGGGATCAAGACTGGCGTACTGCCGGACTTCTTCATTGGGGCCCAGGCAGAGGCGGAGGGCTGGACCCTCCTGACGCGCGATGCCACGCGTTACCGGCGCTATTTTCCAGGTGTGGAGTTGATCTGCCCTTGAGGCGGCGGGTTGCCCCCAGGCGCACATCAGGTGACCACCCAGTCGAACGGCAGGTTCGACAGGGCACCAGGCCGCAATATGCCAGCCACCCTGTGCACCAGCACAGCCTGCCCGGTCGGCTGGTAGCCGCGCTCGATCACGGACAACCCTACATTGCGTTTGCGCCGCGGTGACCAAGCAGCCGGGGTGATCTGCCCAATTTGCGCGCTGCCCACCATCACAGGCCAGGGCTTTCCGCATGACGGGCGAGGACCTCCGCCGAATGCCACACCGCGTCCCACAAGGCAGGCCCCAACGCGCTGTCGTCGAGGTAGATCTGCAAGCCGCCCTGGCCGTCGATACGCGGCCTGCGCCTCCCGGAACTCGCGCACGCGAGGTCATTCAGACCCATGCCACCTTCCAGAATAGGGATGGCGTTGGGGCGGACTCCTGACATAGCGACTGCCTTGAGTACATAAACGGTTACTGGACGACTCAGCGGTAGCGCACACCCTGGCGCGCCAGTTCTGTCTGCAACGCTGCGATGTTGACATCTGCAAAGTCGCATCCACTTTTTACACTCAACGCGGCCGCGATACCCGCGCCTTGCCCGGCCACTGCACAGCAGGCCATGTTGCGGGTGGCGGCGTGGGCGATGCGGTCACCACCGATGGCGCGGCCGGTGACGAGCAGGTTTTGCACCTGCCTGGGTAACATGCAGCGGTACGGCACATGCATGTAGCGCCCGGTGGTGGGGATGATCAACACACCGTAACCGTCGATGAACTCCGGATAGATGCCAACCGAGTCGTCGAAGCGCGCTTCGTTGCGCACATCGTTCTCCGTCATGTTGTAGACAGCGTCAATCTTGCGCGTGTCGCGAATGCCGATGGTCATGCCGAAGTTGCGCAGCCGGGCGCCGGCGCAGCCGGGGGTGTACCGTCGCAATGCGTCGATTGCCAGCATGGCCTGGCGCCGGCCCTCGATCTCGAACCGGGTCAGGCTGTCCGGGTCGGTGCCGTCGCAACCCGCCAGGTGCACCAGGTTCATGTAGGTGAGTTCCCCGGTGTCGTGCATGGCGCCCCAGGTGCCGGCGATGGTGTTGAGGTGTTTAGGGATGACGCCATCGCGGATGGCCTGGGCAAAGGGTTTGGCCAGGAATGGCGAGAACATCGCGTCCTCCTTGCCGGAGGTCTCGATCTCCCACTCACCGGTCGACCAGTCCTTGTAGGTTTGTGGGTCGGCGCGCACGCCGGCCAGGAAGGCCTTTTTGTCGACGCCTGCCAGGTGGAACATGACGGAGGCCGCCTGCATCTGTTCCACCGGTGTGGTGCGGGTGGGCGCGCCGGCCCGCTGCGCCACGTCGGCATCCCCCGTGGCGTCGATCACCCGCCGGGCCAGGATCGCTTCGCGCCCGGCCTTGGACTCGACAATGATGCCGCAAATGGTGTCGCCGTCCATGATCGGGGCCACAAACAGGCGGTGCAACATCGGGTGGATGCCTGCTTCCTCCACCAGGCGATCGGCGACCAGCTTGAAGCCCTCCGAGTCGATCTCGTAGGACAGGGATTGGGATTCGGGCACGGCCGCCCCCATCGCCTTGGCGCGTTCCTCGAACTCGCGCCCGATGCCGTTGGCCTCCACCGTCTGCTCGTGCCGGTACCAGGCAAATCCTTCCACACCCACCACGGTGAGGTTGCCGCCGAAGCAGCCGAAGCGCTCCACCAGCGTCACCTGTACGCCGCAGCGCGCGGCCGCCAGCGCCGCCGCCAGGCCACCCGGGCCGGAGCCGACAACCAACACGTCGGTATGGTGGACGATGTCAATCTCACGGGCTGGCTCGGAGAACTTGGTGGGGAGGTTGGGCATGGAATACATCGTCTTTCGGTTGCAAGGGAAGCCGTTAACGTGAAATAACTTTAATGATGCGGGGTGAAGAGCGGACATCATGAAAGTTAGGCAAGGTCGTCGCCTGCCGCCGCCCGCTTCAGATGAACGGCAGGTTCACCAGTCGGGCACTGGTTGGCTGCCCGTCCTTGTGGACGATCACCTGATCGTCCACCGCGCAGGCCGAGGACACCAGTCCGAAACCAATGTTGCGGTTCAGGCGGCGCGACCAGACGCAGTTGGTGAGGTCTCCCACGCGGTGCCCGTCCTTGTAGATCGCATGCCAGTGGAATCCCAGTTCCGTGGGTTTGTCACCTTCCAGCATGACACCGAGTTGCTGGCGCTTCGCGCCTTCGGCTTGGATGCGCCGCAAAGCCTGAATACCGACAACGTCGTCCGGGACATGCAGGTCGATGTATTTGCCCAGCCGCACTTCGAACGGATTGGTCGTGTCGTCGCTGTCGCCACCGTACGACAACAAACCGCTCTCGATGCGTTCGCAGGGGTTCGGCGCGCCGGGGCCGATGCCCCACGGCTTGCCGGCCTCACGCACGATGTTCCACAACGCCGTGCCTTTGGAGCCGTCCATCAGGTAGAGCTCGAAGCCACCCTGCTTGGACCAGCCGGAGCGCGCGAGAACCAGTGGTATGCCTTGCAGCTCGGTCTGGTGAAACCAGAAATACTTGAGCTCGCGCACCCAGTCGCCAAAGACCGACGCTACAAGCGCCTCGGCTTTGGGGCCCTGTATTGCCAGTGGCGACACGTCAGGCTCGCTGACCTTCACGTTCAAGCCACGTTCGGCCGCGATGGCGCGTGCCCAGAACCAGATGTTCGAGTCTGCAATCGACAACCAGTAACGCTGCTCGTCGAGCTTGAGCAGGATCGGGTCGTTGATCAGCACGCCATCGTGGTTGCACAGCGGCACATATTTGCCCTGGCCGACCTTGCATTTTGAGAGATCGCGTGGGCAGAGAATCTGTGCCAGTCGCGTTGCGTCCGGTCCTTCGAGCTGCACTTGGCGCTCCACCGCCACGTCCCACAGGGAAACACTATTGATGATGCGCCAGTACTCCTCCTCGGGGTGCCCGAAGCTGGTAGGCATGAGCATGTGGTTGTAGGTGGTGAAGGCAGTCACGCCCTCGGCGAGGGTGGCTTCGTAGAAGGGGGATGGGCGCAGGCGGGAGGAGGGCGTAATGCCGAACATGGGGGATTGCCTTTGTGTCGTCGGACCAGATTGTTGCGCTGAAGTGTAGGTGTGATTCCGGGCCGCGGCCACGGCGAAACCCCGGCGCCACGAATCGCCCCGGCGCAGCCCTGGACATCGGTCGCTCGCGCTTCTGGCGACGCTCAACGCCTATCGCCGGCTTCGGGTAGCGAGAGCCAACCGGCGAAGCGTTGGCTCATCCGGGTTGTGCCCGACTCGCTGGAGATCGACTGGTGTTCCGCGTTGACGATGGCGATCACTGGAGTACCTTCGCCCTGCGGGCTGCGGTGCGACCTTGCTGGGGGCGTCCCGGCGCAGCGCTCATGCCGGTGTTTTCGTGAAACACCGTCAGGTCGGCGACTCCCGACAACGCCACCGACGAAGCGCTGAACGGCTGGCAATGATCCATCTCCCAACGCACCGTGAACGCAGTTGCAGGGATCCTGTCGCCCGAGACCAGCGGCCTGCCGTCAACCGACACCGGTGTTGCCGGACCACAGAAGTGGTTCAATGCGACGTTGGTTCAGCGCGGCGGAACTGAGTCGTCGAGCAGCGTCGGCGTCCTTGGGGGTTCCGAATTGATCGCTCATACCTGCAAGCGCCAGCATAATTGCGACGTGCGGGATGGCTGCAGGGACGAAGTGGCGACGGCGCTGGCGTAGAGCGTTGGGTACTGGTTCCCGCCCGAGGGGAGTGCAGCCTTTCACCACCGAAATTCCTGGCTTCCAAGAATTGACAGGCGACTTTGACCGCTGCCCATGACAGTAATGTGTCAATGGCACTTTCGTCATATGCCCGGCAGCACCACTTGTACGCGTTCGTCAGGCTTGGGCACTGGACTGGCATTTGCAGGACACTGGCGCGACTCATTTACCGACACGACGGATGAACTACGACCTGATCACATTTGACC
>JAJAZK010000538.1 GCA_026785765.1 Rhodoferax sp.
ATCATGACCAACCGGGCATCGGTGCTGCCGCGCTCTGCCGCATCCCGTCCGAGTGTCAACTCGGTCAGTATGCCTGCGCCGCCTATCGAAGCCACTACAACACCAACCAGCGTGAAAGCGCCTAGCGTTGCCTTCAGAAAGTGCCGGTGTTGTGCCGCCGCGCGAATACCGACAATCGCTGTCAGCGTTACAACCACAATGGTTGCGGTGATTAGTGCGGAGCGGGTGTGTGTCAGGTAGATCGCACCCAGCAGCAACGGTATGGCACAAACGCCTAGCCATCGGCGCAGGGCAGTTTGGCCATTAAAACCGAGGTAGGCGACTAACGGCAAGCACATGGTCAAGTACTCAGCGAACGCCAACGGATGGGAAAAAGTAGACGCGACCCGGTAAGCCCCGCTTCTGCTTTTGTCGAGGATGATCCATTCCAGTGTCTCGAGTTGCTCGGGGTCAGAAGGAAAGATGCCAGCAAACAGGTTGGCTTTGCGAAAGTTTTCGACCACGCCGATTAGTGACACTGCGACAGCGGCCAAAGCGATCCAGACTATCAAACGTTCCACATCGTCTGCATCTCGCACGACACTAAGCACAATCAGGTAGAACAGGTAGCCACCAAACAACAGCTTGACCAAGTAGTAGGCAGAGACGAACGGGGTGATCGAGAACCCACTGGCAAGGAATTGCCAAAGGGCGTACGCGCCGAGCACAAGGTGGAAAAGTTTGGCTTGTGCCAGTTGAGCAAATAGGTGCCTTCGCATTACTGGCGACGCCATGAACCAGAAAGCCCACAACACAATGAGTCCCCAATACACGACTCGCGTAGGGCTGACGCCAGGCGCGGCGCCATATTTGTAGGCGATATAGCCTGGCCACACGGCGGAGACGACCAGCACCACTGCCAACAGGCGATTGAGCAGACTTCGAGGGGCATCGGCAGTGCTTGGCATCAGCGCCGCGGTCACCATCAGCAACAACATTCCGGCAACTCCAACCAACCCAAGAGAGAACATGAGCGGGAACAAGTTGATCACGCCGGCGGCCAGGATTGCAAAAAAGCAGATGCCCGCCAGCAACGCCACCGTTGCCAGTGCCTCGCCTGCTTTGAATTGCTGCCTCACTGCCATGTGAATGTCGTCATGTTATGCCGGGCGTTTGAATTGATTGGCCATGTAGCGTCCGATGGTGTCGCGCTCTTGCTTCGTCAAGATTGACGCCCATGCGAACCCTGCGAACAACACCAGCCCCAAGGCGGCTACAGCAAGGCCTTGCGCCGGGCTGTTCGCTAAATAGCCAGCAGCGCACATTGAAGTGCCGAGCCCTATCGACATGAACACACGCCGTGACTCCAGCCCGGACGCGCTCACTTTGCGTCGTGCCAGAACAAACATAACGATGCAATCGATGATCGTGCGCAACGTCCAGGCAAACGCTGTGCCAGCGATGCCGAAACGCAAAGTCAGGTACCAGATCGCCAACAGAAAAAATGGCAGTTCTATCAGGTGGGTTATTGCCATCCATTTGGGTTGACCAAGGCCCTGGATCAGATTGGCCGGTGCCTGCGCCAGTGCGTTTGCAAGCACGCCGACTGCCAGCACCTGCAAGACGATGGTTCCCTGTTGGGCAAAGTTGCTGCCAAGCCATAGTTGCAGGAACGGGCCACCCAGCGTGATTGTCAGAAAGACGATCGGAAACATGCAGACAAACAACATTCGAACCACCGCGCCATATGTTTCGCTCACACGCCGGGCGTCGCCACCCATGCCCGCCAGCATCGGGAAAAGAACGCCCATCACCGCGTACGGCAGCACCATGGTGCGGTTCATCAGGTCGTACGGTGTTGCGTAGTACGCAACCAGTTCCACGGCTACCAGCCCGCCCAGAATGAAGCGGTCCATGTAACTCATGATCGGGCCAACGACGTTGGACACGCTCATCCAGCCGCCCAGTGTGAAGAGTTCCCTTGCCGTTGCCCGGTCGGGCTGCGAGTACCGGTACTGAAACCCGCAGCTCCTGTGCGCCAGGTTGGCGTGCGCCCAGGCTGCCAGCAGGCGCATTGCGACTACTGCGCCGACGGTGACCTCCAGGCGCGGGGAAACCCAGGTGGCAAGCAATGGGCCAACAAAGGTGAAGACTCCCATCACGATACGGATGATGTTGAGCGCTTTGAACGACTGATGGGCTTCTATATATCCGCGGTAGGCGGAGGTGATCAATACGACGGGCATCGTTGCCGCAAGTATCCAGATGGCGTTGACAGCTTCGCCCCGCAGAGCCTTTGGCACGTTGAGCCAGCCGTCGACGATTGCCGTCGCAAATCCCCCCAACAATAGGCCACTGACCACGCCGAGCGCAAGCATGAATGTTGTTGCTACGCTGCCAATGCGCTGTGCGGCCGTCGCATCGTGTTGGCCCAAGCGCTGCGCCACCAGTCGCGTCATAGCCCGGCTGATCCCCAGATCGAACAAGCTGGCGTAACCCACCAAGACCCAGGCCAGTGAAAGAAAGCCATAACGGTCCATCCCCAGCGCGCGAATCAGCGGAGGCAGCGCTACAAATGCGACAAGAAGTGGAGCAATTTGCCCAAGCAGGTTCCATGAAGCGTTGTTCGCGAAGCGCCTCAATGACATTGATCTGGCTGCCCAACGGCCGACGGCCAAGGCGTCTGTCGATCCGCAGCAACAGTGCAAAACTCGGCGTAGGCAACGGCCAGGCCATCACGCAATGCGGTAAGCGCCGACCAACCCGCGACATTGAGGCGAGTCACGTCCATCAGCTTGCGCATCGTGCCGTCCGGCTTGGACGCGTCGAGAGCCGTGGCGCCGTCGAAACCGGTGATTGACGCAATCAGGTCAGCCAGTTCCCGAATCGTCACATCCTCGCCTACACCAATATTGATCAGCGGTGGTTCAAACCGACCCGTTTTCGATTCGTCTTTGCCCAGCAGGCCTTGAAACTTGTCGTCCGGCAGGTTCATCAGGAAAACGCATGCATCTGCCATGTCTTCGCTGTACATGAATTCGCGCCGTGGTGTGCCTGTGCCCCAAACCGTCACCGTCTTGTCCCCTCGCACCTTGGCTTCGTGAAACTTGCGAATCAGCGCCGGTAACACGTGGCTGTTTTCGGGATGGTAGTTGTCGCCCGGGCCATAAAGGTTGGTTGGCATGGCGGCCAAGTACTTGGTGCCGTACTGGCGGTTGTAGCTCCAGCACATCTCGATGCCGGCAATCTTGGCCAGCGCATAC
>JAJAZK010000539.1 GCA_026785765.1 Rhodoferax sp.
CTCTTGCCCCGGGTGCATGCGAATCGATTCGGCAAGGTAGCGGTAACTGGCTGCGTCTTTGGCCACCCATTGACCTAGTTTGGGCAAAACCTTGAAGGAGTACCAGTCGTAGATCTTCTCCAGGGGCTTCGCAACACGCGAAAACTCAAGCACCAGCAACTTTCCGCCAGGCTTGAGAACACGGCCCATTTCATGCAAAGCAAGTTCCTTGTGGGTCATGTTGCGCAAACCAAAAGCCACACTCACAAGGTCGAAACTCGCGTCGGCAAACGGGAGTTTCTCGGCATCACAGACCACCGTGGCAACGCCATAACCGGCGTCCAGCAGGCGATCCCTGCCGATGCGCAACATCGCCTCGTTTACGTCGCTCAGCACCACCTGCCCGGATTTGCCTGCGTGGCGCGCGAAGGCTTGCGCCAGGTCACCGGTCCCGCCAGCGATGTCGAGCACCCGAGCGCCCTCTTGAACATTGGCCACCAGCACGGTGTAGGCCTTCCATGCACGGTGCAGTCCCAACGACATCAGGTCGTTCATCACGTCATAACTGGGCGCGACCGAATCGAAGACGCCGCGAACACGCCGCGCTTTGTCGGCGGAGTCGACCGATTCAAAACCGAAATGGGTAGATGTCATCGTCAATGATGCTAGCGCCAAACTGCCGTTCGGCGCGCGAAACAATTGACCGACGACAACAATCTGTCGTGAAAGTGCTGAATCGGCAGTGTGGCTTCAATGGCTGGCACAGGCGTGACCGGCTGCCAGAACCATCGGCGCATCCCGGTCAACACCGACCGCCTGCAGGCGCGCAACATACTGGGCCCACAACTGCTCCTGCTGGGAGCCAAGAAAATACAAATAGTCCCAAGAGAATATTCCTGTGTCATGCCCATCCGAGAAGTGCGGTTGTACAGCGTAATTGCCAACTGGCTCTAGCGCCGCCAGATCAACCAGCCGTTTCCCCGTCTGCAATACCTCCTGACCAGGCCCATGCCCCTGCACCTCAGCCGAGGGGGAATAGATGCGCATCAACTCGAACGGAATGCGAAACGCCCGTCCGTCTGAAAAACTGACCTCCAGCACCCGGGATTGCCCGTGCACTGTGATCGCCTGCGGCGTCGGCGCGCCTGGTTGCAAACCTGCCATACCTGTACCCCCGAAAAACTGCAAAAGGCAACGCCGGACAAAGCCAGTCGACGACCGCCAAATGCCCGAGCCTACACCAAGACGCGCTCAATGCCGCCAGCGTTGGCAGTAGCCACGTAAGTCTCCAGCCATTGCGGGCCGAGAATCCGATTCGCCATCTCGACTACGATGTAGTCGGCCTCCAGCAGTCCGCTTTGCAAGTCGTTCCCATAACGGCTCAATCCCTGCAAACAACTCGGGCAGGACGTCAGGATCTTGATGTTGGCGCCAGCGGGCACGGCCCCGGTAGCGCGCAGGGACGCCTCGTCGCGCAACAGTTCTTCCTCTTTGCGGAAGCGGATCTGGGTCGAGATGTCGGGGCGGGTCACGCCCAGAGTGCCACTTTCGCCGCAGCAGCGTTTGCTCTCCAGCACCGTGTTCGGCCGGTCACCGCCCACCAAGGCGCGCACCGTCTTCAGCGGTTCCTGCAGCTTCATCGGACTGTGGCAGGGATCGTGGTACAGGTAACCGCCACCATCCGCATCGGCGAGCCGGATTCCCTTCTCGAGCAGGTATTCGTGGATGTCGACAATCCTGCAACCGGGGAAGATCTCCTCGAATTTGTACCCTTGCAACTGGTCATAACAGGTGCCGCAGCTCACCACCACGGTGCGGATATCCAGGTAGTTCAAGGTGTTGGCCACGCGGTGGAACAAGACACGGTTATCCGTGATGACCTTTTCCGCCTTGTCAAACTGTCCCGATCCGCGTTGCGGGTATCCACAACACAGGTAACCTGGCGGCAACACGGTTTGCACGCCGGCATGCCACAACATCGCCTGCGTAGCCAACCCTACCTGGCTGAACAGACGCTCCGAGCCACATCCCGGAAAATAAAAAACCGCCTCGGTCTCGGAAGTGGTCGTGTTCGGGTTGCGGATGATCGGGACGTATGCCGCGTCTTCGATATCAAGCAACGCACGCGCGGTCTTCTTGGGCAGCCCGCCAGGCATCTTCTTGTTGATGAAATGAATGATCTCCTGCCTGATCGGTGGGCGCCCGACGGTGGCGGGTGGGCGCGCCGTCTGCTTGCGCGCGAGTTTGCCAAACAAGGCATTGGCCAGTCGCTGCGCGCGGAACCCCACGCCCACCATCGCCGCTCGCATCACCTTGATCGTCTGCGGGTTGGTCGCATTGAGGAACAGCATCGCAGCCGCATTGCCGGGACGGAAGGACTTCCTGCCCATCTTGCGCAGCAGGTTGCGCATGTTCATCGACACATCCCCGAAGTCGATGTTCACCGGACATGGCGACAGGCACTTGTGGCAAACGGTGCAATGGTCTGCCACATCCTCAAACTCCTCCCAATGGCGGATGCTGATCCCGCGGCGCGTCTGCTCCTCGTACAAAAAGGCTTCGACCAGCAAGGACGTCGCCAGGATCTTGTCGCGAGGGCTGTAAAACAGGTTGGCGCGGGGGACGTGCGTGGCGCATACGGGCTTGCACTTTCCGCAGCGCAAGCAGTCCTTGATGGAGTCGGAAATCGCCCCGATATCCGACTGCTGCATGATCAGCGACTCATGCCCCATCAGGCCAAAACTGGGGGTATAGGCGTTTCTAAGGTCCGCGTACAACCGATCGGGCCCAGGAAAGCCACCGTCTGGCGCCGACGGCGCGGCGTTGCGCAACAGCTTGCCTTTGTTGAACCGGCCCTCCGGATCGACACGTTGCTTGTAATGCGTGAACGGACCCAACTCTTCCTCGGTCAGAAACTCCAGCTTGGTGATGCCGATGCCATGTTCACCGGAGATCACCCCGTCGAGCAAGCGCGCCAGCGCCATGATGCGTTTGACCGCCGCATGGGCTGTCTGCAGCATGTCGTAGTCGTCGCTGTTGACCGGAATATTGGTATGCACATTGCCGTCGCCGGCATGCATATGCAAGGCAACCCAGACCCGTCCCTTGAGGACGCGTTTGTGGATCGCAGAACACTCCAGCAAAATCGGCTCGAACGCGGCCCCCGCGAAAATAGCGCGTAATGGGCCTTGCAGCTGGCTCTTCCAGCTGGCACGCAGACTATGATCCTGCAGGGAAAAGAACAGGCTGTCGACTTGATCCAGCCAGGACTGCCACTGCTCGCGTACGTCGCGCACCAGTTGCAGCGCCTGCACAACCCGGTCTTCCAACAACTCGGTTGCGGTGATCAGCAGGGAGTCATCCTGCCGACCCAATGGCAACTTGCTACGGCTGAAAAACGCGTCCAGCGCGTCGCACAGCAGCAGCTTGTTGCGCAAGCTCAATTCGATGTTAATACGCTCGATGCCGTCCGTGTACTCTGCCATACGCGGCAGTGGAATCACCACGTCCTCGTTGATCTTGAAGGCGTTGGTGTGGCGGGAAATCGCCGCTGTGCGCTTGCGATCGAGCCAGAATTTCTTGCGTGCCTCTTCACTGACAGCGACAAACCCCTCACCGCCACGCTGGTTGGCAAGACGCACCACCTCGGAGGTCGCGCGCGCCACCGCGTCTGCATCGTCACCGGCTATGTCGCCCACCAGCACCATCTTCGGCAAGCCCGAGGCGTGCCCCACCACCCGCCTGGACTTGGTGGCGTAACCGACGGCCTTGAGGTAACGGTCATCCAGGTGCTCCAAGCCCGCCAGCAGCACGCCGCTACGTTTTTGCTCGGCGAACATGAAGTCGACGATGTCGACAATACCTGGCACTGCGTCCCTGGCATTGCCGAAAAACTCAAGACATACCGTTCGTACATGCGCAGGCATGCGGTGCAGGATCCAGCGGGCGCTCGTCACCAGGCCGTCACACCCCTCTTTCTGGATTCCGGGCAAACCGCTGAGGAACTTGTCTGTGACGTCCTTGCCCAGCCCCTGCTTGCGAAAATTCGCACCGGGAATATCGAGTCGCTCGCTACGTTCCAGCGTTTTGCCGTCGGCCTTTAAGTACCGCAGCTCGAACGACGCGAGCTCGGCGTCGTGAATCTTGCCCAGGTTGTGGTTGATGCGCGTCACCTCAAGCCAGCTCGCCTGCGGCGTCACCATGCGCCATGAATTCAGATTGTCCAGCGCGGTTCTCGGTGTTGATC
>JAJAZK010000540.1 GCA_026785765.1 Rhodoferax sp.
CCAGGTCTATGAAGCGTCTTTGACCTTGATTCCCAAGCTCGTCGCGGCGGTGATGGTGTTCGCGATGGCGGGCCCCTGGATTCTCAGGCTGTTGGTGGATTACATCCGCCGGACGATCGAGTCGATTCCGGCATCGCTGATCTGAGCGGCAGACAGCACGCGTGATTTCATTCACCGAAGCCCAGTTGGTGGCCTGGGTGTCACCGATCTTGTGGCCATTCTTGCGCGTGCTGGCGCTTTTTACCGCCGCCCCGGTCCTTTCGTCGCGCGTGTTTCCTATGCGCGCCAAAATCGGGCTGGCTTTTTTGGTGGCCTTCGCTGCGCAGGCCAGCTTGCCGCCCCAGGCATTGATCAGTATCACCGGGCCGGATGCGTTTGGCGCCGTCGTGCAACAGGTCGGTGTAGGCTTGGCGATCGGGTTTACCGTGCGCCTGGTTTTTGCGGCGTTTGAGCTGGCAGGCCAGGTGGTGGGCTTCCAGATGGGCTTGGGCTTTGCCGCTTTTTTCGATCCCGCATCAAGTGCGCAGTCCAGTGCGATGGGCAGGTTCTACGCAGCGCTGGCTTCGTTGCTGTTTGTTGTGCTCAATGGGCATCTGATGTTGATCATGGCAGTGATCCACAGTTTCCAGGCGTTTCCGGTCGACCAGAACTTCCTGCAGGCCCTGTCCAGGATGCGGCTGCATGAACTAGGCGCGAACCTCTTTGCGAGCGCGTTCTGGATATCGCTTCCGGTGGTGGCAATGTTGATGTTTGCCAACCTGGCACTGGGAATTGTCTCCCGCGTGGCGCCACAGATGAACATTTATGCAGTCGGATTTCCAGTCACGCTGGCGGTTGGCTTGGTCGGTGTGGCGGCGACTCTGCCCATGCTGGAGCAGCCGTTCTCGAGCCTGATGGAGCAGATGATGCAGGTTTTCGCCAAACGCTGACGCATCACACCAGGTCGTTGCGGATGGCGTAGACGGTAAGTTCCGCGTTATTCGACAACTTGAGCTTTTCCAGCACCCTGGCGCGGTAGACGCTGACGGTTTTCGGGCTGAGCATGAGCTCACTGGCAATGTCAGCCAGGCGCTTGCCGGACGCGATCATCAGCAGGGTTTGCAGTTCCCGCTCCGACAGTGACGAATGCAGCACGGCACTGGTGGGGGCATGCAAATTGTCCACCAGCATTTGGGCCACCGCTGTACTCACATATTTTCTGCCAGTCGCCACCGTGCGCACCGCAGACACCAACTCGCTCGGATCACCGGCTTTGTTGACGTACCCCTGCGCACCATCGCGCAGGCAGCGGATGGCGTACTGGTCTTCGGGGTACATCGAGACCACCAGCACCTTGACCTGCAAATCCGAGTCCTTGATGCTCGACAGTACCTCCAACCCGCCGCGCCCGGGCAGATTCAGGTCCAGCACCAACACGTCACACGGCGTGGAGCGCAATGCATCCCGGACCTCCGAATAACTGCCGGATTCGCCGACGACCTGAATGTCAACGGCTTCGGTCAGCGTATCGCGGATGCCACGCCGAACCACGGCGTGGTCGTCACACAGCATGACGCGAATCATTCGCCCACTCCCTTGTTATCCGCCTGCGCCAGTGGAACTGACATGATGATTGACGTGCCGCGCCCCCGGGCGGTGCTGATGTCAAGCCAGCCGCCGACCGACTTCGCGCGTTCATGCAGTCCCTTCAGACCGAAGGCCTTTGGCTGGCTGGCCAAGGCGGGCGAAAAACCCTGCCCGTTGTCAGTGATCTCCAGAGTCAGCACGTCTTTGGTATCGGTCAGGTCAATGCCAACCTGGTTACACCGGGCATGCTTCGAAATATTAGTGAGCGCCTCTTGGGCGGTACGATAGGCGGCCAGCTGAACCTCCTTGGACAAGTCTTGGTTGCTCGTTGTAGACTGAAATGTGGTGCGGATTCCAGTACGCCTCTCGAAACCGGATGCAAGCCAGTCTAGCGCTGCAACCAGTCCCTGGTCCAGTATCGCCGGTCTCAGGTTCATCATGATGCGCTGGCTGGCGCCAAGCGCGTGTTGCAGCATCTCGCCAGCGGCGTGCAGATGTCCCAGCGTTTGTGGATCCGCCACGTGGCGCCCGATCCATGCAAGGTCCAATTTCACCGCCGCCAATGCACCACCGATGTCGTCGTGGATTTCGCGTGCGATCGACGCCCGCTCCTGCTCAATGGTCGACTGGAGATGTTCGGCGAAGTCAGCCAGCCGTCGCTCGGACAGCGCCAGTTCGGTGTCCGCCCGGTCCTTGGCAATGCGGGTTTTTTGCATCTCCATTGCCCGCTGGATGACATGGGCAAGTTTGCCGACATCGTCCTTTTGCAGGTAGTCACTCAAACCGAGCTTGATCGCCGCGACGGCCGCGGATTCGCCAATGGCACCAGAGAGAAGTATGAACGGTGGAACCATGGCCTCATCTTTGAGCATGTTCCAGGCGTCGAGTGCGGTGAATCCGCGCAGTCGGTAGTCAGCGACGATGGCGTCGAAGCCTTGCTTTCGCACGGCTGCCCAGAATGCCGCCAGGGTTTCTACGCGCTCAATGACGAAGTTCAGTTCCGAGCGCCGCAAGGCGCGGCCTACCAACGCATGGTCAGTCTCTGAATCTTCCAGGTGCAGGATGCGCACCGGGGTGTCTGGTGCTTCCTCGCGGGTGATTGGGGACATACAAGCAGTCGGGGGCTGGAGTTGCAGGATAGGCCAGCCCGCCGGTTTGTGGTTCGACCGATATCGCGGAACACCGATGCGCCCGCCTCAGCAGCAACCCAGGCCGGTCGTGTGGCGCTGAATCGAAATTCTAGTCGTTGAACTAAACCGCTGACGCGTTGGCTGGTACACGATACGCCGCCACCGCTTTTTTGTTTGCGGGTGACTTGCGCGCGGGAGGATTGAGGTGAAACCTTCGGGCTGGGGAATCTTCCCCGCACTTGAGGAGGCAACACATGACACCGCTTCGCCAACGCATGCTTGACGCACTGATTCTGCGCGGCATGGCCCAACGCACCCAGGACGCTTATATCGATGCAGTGGCGCGCCTGGCCCGCTACTGCCATCGCAGCCCCGACACGTTGAGTGCCGAAGAAGTTCAGGGCTTCCTTCTTTACCTGCTGCGCGAGCGCAACCGATCACGCTCCACCGTCAACCAGTACGCCTGCGCCTATCGGTTTCTCTACGCCAGCGTGCTGGGACTCGATGGCAGCAGCTTTCAAATCCCGCTGGCCCCGGCGCCCCAACGCTTGCCCGAAATCCTCCCGCGCGAAGAACTCAGGCGCCTGTTTGCCGTGGCCCGCAGCCTGAAGGCGCGCACCTTCTTGATGCTGGCCTATGCCAGCGGACTGCGCCTGTCGGAGCTGTGCCACCTGCGGGTGAGTGATATCGACAGCGCGTCGGACCGCATGTGTATCCGGGTGGAGCAAGGCAAAGGAGCCAGAGACCGCTATGTGCCACTGGCCTCCGACACGTTGCACCTGCTGCGCGCCTGGTGGCGAGAGGGGCGCCCGAACCTGTGGCTGTTTCGTGGCGCCACCAACTTCGAGCAATCCATGAAGATCGAATCGGCCCAGCGCTGGTACCGCAGCGCCTGTGCCCATGCGGGTATCACCAAGCGCGGGGGCATTCACACACTGCGCCATTGCTATGCGACCCATTTTCTGGAGGCCGGTGTGGACCTGTACAGCCTGACGCATTGGCTGGGCCACAGCCACGTCATCACCACCACCCGCTATCTGCACCTGGTGCGCCCCGACGTGCCCGATGGCGCGCGGCGCACACCGCTGGCACTGCTCAACGCATTGGAGCCAGCACCACCTCCGCCCCCAGCGTAAGGCG
>JAJAZK010000541.1 GCA_026785765.1 Rhodoferax sp.
GGGAACGCTGCGCGTGCCCTTGCGCGACACGCAGGCGACCATCGAACGCTTCGATTTCCAGGGCGAGGGCGGAGGCGTCCTGCGATTGCGCGGTAGCGTCGGGTTCGGCAGCGCGCAACAGGCCCGGCTGCAGCTGGTGGCGGAGAAATTCCGGGCGCTGGACCGGGTCGACCGGCGCGTCGCTGTCAGCGGCAGCGCCGCGGTGGGAATACAGGCCGGCCGGCTTTCGGTGAACGGCAACTTCACGGTGGACGAAGGGCTGATCGATGTCACCAGCCTGGACGCGCCGACGCTCGACAACGATGTGCTCGTGATCGGCCGGGCCGAGCCTGCGCGTCCGCCCCGCGCCGTTAGCGATGGAGGCAAAGGCTCCGAGACCGGCGCGCTGGCGCGCAGCGATGTCGACGTTCGGCTTGACCTGGGGCGCGCTCTACGCCTGCGCGGCCGCGGGCTGGACACGCGGCTCGGCGGGAAACTACACATAACCAGCCACGCGGCGGGAATGCTCGCGGTGCGTGGCACCGTGAATACGCTGGACGGCACCTATACCGCCTACGGTCAGAACCTGGCGATCGAAAGCGGCGTGATCTCGTTCACCGGTGACGTGGCTAATCCGCGGCTCGACATCCTGGCCATGCGCCCGGACGCCGACATCCGCGTTGGCGTCTCAGTGACCGGTAACCCGATCAACCCGCGGGTCCGGCTGTACAGCGACCCTGATTTGCCCGAGTTGGACAAGTTCACCTGGCTCATGACCGGCCGCGCACCCGAAGGCATGGGGCGCGACCAGGCCGCCTTGCTGCAACGCGCCGCCGTGGCTTTGCTCGCCGGTGAGCGCGGCAACGGTGATAGCTTCCTGAAAAAGTTCGGCATCGACGAGCTGTCGGTGGGCAACTCCCCCACTGGTGACACCGTCGTCTTGATCGGCAAGCAATTGTCGAAGAACCTTTCGGTCGCCTACGAACGCGGCCTCTCCACCACCGGCGGCAACGTGGCCCTGCTCTACCGGGTGGCTGGATGGTTCACCGTGCGCGCCCGCACCGGCAGCGACAATTCGGTCGATGTGATCTGGCGCTGGCGCTGGGATTAAGGAAGATCCGCAGCTACCACCATCGAATGCAGCTTCGGGATTGGTGCCAACATCCCATTCAAGACCCGCACCTGCTGCCGGGGGTCCCCGAACGAGGGCAACGCACCCAGTGCGCCCTTCTGCCGCGACAGCGGTGCCAGATTGCCACTGTGACGCACCGATGCGCCAGTGGTCGATTCTTTCCGATGGTGGTGTGAATCAGTGTGTGAGCGGCGCCGGCCGGTTTGCGCGCATGCGCCTGAACAGCGCCACCGCCGCGACGACGACCGATCCGGCAATACAGCCCGCGACGGCGTTGCCAAGGCTGGAGACCACCGGCGCGAACGCACCCAGCGGTTCGGCGAATGCCTCCAGCGCGTGGCCGAGGACGGGCACGCCGTGCACAAGGATGCCGCCGCCGACGAGGAACATTGCAGCCGTTCCCAGCACCGACAAGGCCCTCATCAGCCACGGCGCCGCAGCGACGATGCCTCGACCCAACGCCTTCTTCCAGGCCGCCGCCTGCCGATTGAGGTACAGGCCGGCGTCGTCGAGCTTGACAATGCCGGCGACGAGTCCGTAGACCCCCAGCGTCATCAGAAGCGATATGCCGACAAGCACCGCGACCCGCTGCCCGAACGTGACGCTCGCCGCCGCGCCAAGCGTGATGACGATGATTTCTGCCGACAGGATGAAGTCGGTGCGGATCGCGCCTTTGATCTTTTCCTTTTCGAATGCAACCATGTCGGTCTGCGGGTCAGCCACGGCCTGCAGCTTTTGCTGGTGGCTCGTTTTGTCGGCGGCGTCGCGTGTCTTCAGCACGTGCAGCAGTTTTTCGGCCCCCTCGTAACACAGGAAAAGGCCGCCGAGCATCAGCAGCGGCGTGATCGCCCAGGGCGCAATGGCGCTGATTGCGAGTGCCGCGGGCACCAGGATGGCCTTGTTGCGTAGCGAGCCCTTGGCTACCGCCCAGACGACTGGCAGTTCGCGGTCGGCGCGCACGCCGCTGACCTGCTGCGCATTGAGCGCCAGGTCGTCTCCAAGCACCCCCGCAGTCTTGCGCGCAGCCACCTTCGTCATCGCCGCGACGTCGTCGGTGGCGGCAATGCCTTGGCGCGCCGCCACTTTGGTCATCAAGGCGATGTCGTCGAGCAAGGTGGCGATGTCGTCGATCAGGGCAAGCAGGCTGCTGGCGGCCATGGGTACCTCCAGGGACAGGTATCGGTCGGGCGTGTGCGTGGCGCACCTCCTGCGTGCACGGCCCGAGGGCGGGAGCGCGCCGGTTGTGAATGCGCATTAGACCGCAGGTTTGCGGACTGTGGTGTAGGCCAATGCCGCGGCCGTTCCAAATGCGCTTGCGTCGAGTCAGCGGCTCCGCCAGTTCGTGTGATGGGCGTCGTGAAGCGCGCAATGCGCAGTCTCTTTTGCGATCCGTAGCCTCGTCCAAATCCGGGCGCGCAGCCAGAACTCCCCGCGGGAGGGGCAACCGTGTTGGTGGATGACTTCGGCAGCTTGGCTCTATTCAGTCGTCGCCGGGTCCCCGTGTAGCATTGGCGCATGCCCATCAATAACCAGACTCCCGACCCACGATTTCAGAGAGTGCTTATCGCAGCAAGAGAATTGGTGAAACATGAAGTCGATGAGCGGGGCACGAACGTGGAGTGGTCACTCATCGCAAGCGCGTTGCAACGATTGTGTGACGCGTTGGCAGATCTCGAAGTGGATGGCGCCGTTGCGGCCAACTCGATCAAGAAGAATCCGGCAAGTGCGGTCCGGCCATCGGTGAACGGCCGCTGACCTGCGCATCTTCCCCCTGGGGCAGGGTGCAGTGCGACGCAAGTCTGGTCGTGAGCCACTGATGGATGCGAAGATTGCGGGGCTGCCGAAGTTTTTGCACGAAGAGGCCGCTGCCAGATCACCGCGTCATGGATATTGCTGGCGCGGGTGCGTCACTCGCAAAATATCAGTCACATCGTCGCCGACCTGATAGACCACGATGTAGTTGGGATGGACGACATGCTCGCGGGTTCCGGGCACGCGGCCAAGGCGAAACAGATACGGCATGAGCGGCAGGCTCTGGGCCGACAGCATGATGGCAGCGAGTAGGTTTTTCGCTGCTGTCGCGTTTCGCTGCTCGATGTAGTCAATGATTTCCACCAAGTCGGTAGTGGCCTCGTCAGACCAGCGAACGGTCTGCACGGCCTTTTCGCCGTTCTTCGAGCATGGCGTGAACTTTGGCCATCGCAGCGTCATGCGGCAGGCGAGGCTTTTCGCTGTGCAAGGCTTCCTGAACCTTGGCTTGAAACCATTGGTTGTAGCTGGCGTCCTGTTCTTCGGTCTCGAACTCGGAAACGATGGGGGATAGCTGAACATTCATGGGACAAAGACTATCACACCGGGCGCGGGCCGTCAGCAGCATACTCAGCGTCAGCCCGCGACATGCGAAAGGCCGCACAGTGCTCGGCAGGCTGGAGCGCGATTACATTTGGTGCCGGATGTCATCCACTTGGGCTATTCACTTTTACGGTGTTTTTCAACCTGCAGGATTTCGTGAAGTCTATTGCAAACGGGCTTCAGGGCCGACGTAGCCCACAGCGGCGCGGTCACGCTGATCCAGCGCTTCGGGTCGGCGGCCAACCTGAACATTCACCTCCACTACCTGGTGCTGGACGGCGTGTACCGGCGCACCGACGGCGGGCCGGTGTTTGTCGAAGTACCCGTGCCAACCAACGAGGAGTTGCAGGCGCTGCTGCGCAAGATCATCACCCGGCTGATGAAGCTGCGGACCCGCCGCGGCGTGCTCGTCGAAGAGGAGGGCGAGGGATCGAGCTTGTCTGGCCGACGCCGACGCCGACGCCGATTCGGATGAGTCCCGCGCGCTCAGGCCGCTGCAGGCCGCGCCGGGCCAGTGGCCCAGCTTTTCGCCAGGCACAAACAGTCCACCGGGCTGTTTGTATTCGGGCTCAGTTTACCGATTGCCTTCGGCCCACGCGCCCGTAGACGATCTTGCTCGTCCATCAAGCGCAGAGCCTCGTGCACGACTTCGCTTGCCAACGTGTACAGGCCGGAAGCCATCTTCGAACCAACAAGGTCTTCCAGTTGGGGCGTCAATTGACATTCATTCCCATGAGGTGCCCGGTATTGAGTGGGGACAGGTTGAGTTATGGCAAGAAGTGTCAAAGATGCCTGCCACTGCGCCGGCGATCATCGGCGTGGCCATGCGCGAGGCAGGGAGAACCGACATGCCCATGACGGGTATCACCAAGCGCACCCAGTGGCGGAGCGCCATGCGCAGGGCCAGCATATGGTGCCCGGGTGTAGTTTCGCGCCGTGTGCCGCCTGTAAACTGGTTCATGTACCCTGGTCACAAACTACCTCAATGGGCGAGAACAGCACCTACTGTGCCGACGAGGCTTTGATTGAATGGGCCCGCGAGCCCGCCAGCGGTGACGACAGCAGCTGCGTGAACAGATTCGGCTTTGGCTGACGCGGTATGACCAGCGCCGGCGCGAACGGAACCAGGAATAAGAAGGACGACAACATGGCTCAAATCGAAGGTTTCCGGGTGCGGAACTACCGCGCCCTGCGCGACGTGACGCTGGGCCGGCTTTCAACACAGCAGCAGGGCGAGCCGCTGACACCGTTTACCGTGGTGATCGGCAAGAATGGTGTGGGCAAGAGCACCTTGTTCGACGCTTTCGGTTTTGTCGCTGATTGTCTTTCGACCGATGTCGAATCGGCCTGCGACGACAAGCAGCGCGGCGGCTTCGAGCGCATGCGCTCACTGGGAATCTCCGAACCCATTTACTTCGAGGTCTACTACCGCGAGGCCAAAGGTGAACGCCCAATATCGTATGAACTGGCCATCAATTTGGACAACAGCGGGCGTCCTTACGTGCAGTCCGAAGTGCTGAAGCAACGCCGCAAAGGCCAAAAACATGGACGGCCC
>JAJAZK010000542.1 GCA_026785765.1 Rhodoferax sp.
CATTCATACAGGGAAAGCCAGTTGCGGCGCCGGTTGCCGCGCACCGTCAGCGCCCAACGCCAGCGGGTAGCAAGAGACGCTGGACGACCTTGCCGTTTTTCAGGTGCGACTCAACAATTTCGTCGATGTCCTGCTCGTCCACATAGGTGTACCAGACCGCCTCCGGGTAGACAACCGCCACCGGGCCACCCGCACAACGGTCCAGGCAGCCCGCCTTGTTGACCCGAACCATGCCAGGTCCGGACAAGCCAGCCGCTTTGACCTGGCCCTTACAGCGGTCAAAAGCCGACTGGGCGGAATGTTGTGTGCAACACGCCTCGCCGTTCTTGCGCTCGTTGAGGCAGAAAAAAATGTGCCGCTGATAATACCGATCAGATCTATCGTTGCCCGGCTTGCTGGTGTCGTTCATGCTTCGATTCTAGTTTTTTCCATCTGGGTCCCGCAGCAGAGACAACAGGTACAGGATAGTGGCGTAAGGCCACAACCAGCCCAGCCACTGCGCCAGGCCGTTGAAACGGATGAAGCGCCCCTGCTCCCACGTCTGCAGGGTCTGGGCGAAATAAGGGTCCGCTGGCGCCTGGTTTAGTATTGCGAGGTAGATGCCCATTGCCAGCAAGGCAACTGCCGCGCAGGTGCGCAGCCCGAGCCAGGCCAGGCCCAGGGCCAGCAACGGCGCGATGGCGACGGCGGCCAGCACAGGCGCCTGCAGCCAGTCCCAAGCGTACTTCGGAGAGTAACTCAGTGCTGCCGACAGGGTGGTTGTGCCGACACCGACCAGCACGATCACCAGACACAACAAGGCCCTGCGCAAGCGCGAGCGGACAACGCAGTAGGCAAGCAGACACGGGATCAGCAAGCCCAGCACCACACACACAAATTCGGCCGCCGCCACGAGTGGTTGCAACTCTACGTCGCGCACGGGCAACCAGTCGAGAAACGGCGAATCGTCCAGCAGCGCCGCCAGGAATCCCTCCAGCCGCTCCATCACCTGACCCAAGCCGAACGGGACTGCCGCCGGAAACAAGAGGGCCGTCGGCCACAGGGCCAGCAGCACCAGCGCGCCACTGGCGTCGGCGACAAACCAGCGCTCGCGCAGGCGACTCCAGCGGTCGATCGCTCCAAACGACTCCAGCGCTCCAGCCATCGCCGCGCCAAGCCAGCCACCGACCACATTCAGCACCAGGTCCACATTCGAGGGTACCCTTGCTGGCAGGAAACTCTGCACCGTTTCCATCGCCATGGAGAGCGCCAGACAGACCAGCGTCGCGCGCACTATGGCGTGCTGGCCGCGTCCGGTTCGCAAGGCCGTCAGCGTCAGGAGAAACCCCAGGGGGACATAACCCGTTACGTTGAAGGCGACATCAAAACCGGTCCAGTACTTGGGCAGCGACGCGAACAGAAACGACCATGGTGCAAGGCCCTGATCGCGCCAGTCGGCAAACGGATACAAGCTGGCATACACGATCAGGACAATGCAACTCAGCGCCAACGGCCAGGCAGAAGTCCTTGGCATCTCGGGCAGGGCTCAAAAAGGCTTCACCACCACCAGCACAACGGTCACGGTCAGGATCACTACAGGCACTTCGTTGAACCAGCGAAACCAGATGTGGCTTCGCGAAGCGACGCCAGCCTCGAATTTGCGCAAAAGGCCGCCGCAGGCATGCTGGTAACCGAACGCCACCGCCACCATGAGCAGCTTGGCGTATAGCCAAAGGT
Organism: Rhodoferax sp.; assembly: GCA_026785765.1. GTDB lineage: Bacteria > Pseudomonadota > Gammaproteobacteria > Burkholderiales > Burkholderiaceae_C > CAISIP01. Next base: position 1,717 of record JAJAZK010000542.1, read on the forward strand.
TTCCAGGACCCTGGCCAAATCCGGGCAGGCTCCAGTAGGCAATCCACAACCACAACCCCAAGCCTAGCGCCGGAACCGACAACAACACTGTGAATCGGTACAACTTGCGCGCCATCAGCAGCAATCGCTGCCGCTCGGCACCGGAACCAGGTCCCACAAGCGCGAGGTTGACGAAAATGCGCGGCAGGTAAAACAGGCCGGCAAACCAGCTGGCCACAAACACAATATGAAAGGATTTGACCCAGAGCATCGACGCAGTTTAGGTGATTGTCCGAGCCAACCCGTCTCCCCAGGCCGCAGTGGCCGGCAGCAAAAAAAACCCCAGCACGAAGCTGGGGATGAAGCCTTTTTTGCTGTCACACATCAAGGCCCCGCTCAGGGAGGAAAAGCGGGGAGTGGCGAACCACCCAAGCGCAATCTAGCAAAGAAGCCCGACCAACTCAAGCTTTTTGTTACAAATATGTCGCAGTAACGACACTTCGGGGGTTTCCCGGGACGATTTTGACGGCCGATCCTGGCAAACCGGGGCAAGTCCAGGCGTAGCACCCACAATCAGGCACAATTTTTGACATGACCCATTTCGCACCCTATCCACTAGGCCGCCCGCGACGCTTGCGTCGCGACACTTTCACACGCAACCTGGTGCGCGAAAACGCCTTGCACGTGCACGACCTGATCTATCCGGTGTTTGTCGTTGACGGCACAGGACAACGTCAGGCCGTGGCGTCGATGCCCGGTGTGGAACGGCTCAGCCTGGACCTGCTGCTGCCGGTGGCGCAGCAGTGTGCGGACATGGGCATTCCGGTGCTGGCACTCTTCCCGGTGATTGACCCATCCCTGAAAACACCCAATGGCGACGAGGCCCTGAACCCCGACGGCCTGGTGCCGCGGGTGGTGCGCGCGCTCAAATGCGAGTTCCCCGGCCTGGGCATCATGACCGATGTGGCACTCGACCCGTTCACGAGCCACGGCCAGGACGGCCTGCTCGATCCCAACCCCTCTGAAAACGGCTACATCCTCAACGACGCGACGCTGGAAGTGCTGGTACGCCAGGCACTGGTACAGGCCCAGGCCGGCGTCGATATCGTAGCCCCAAGCGACATGATGGACGGCCGCATCGGGGCCATCCGCCAGGCGCTGGAGGCACAAGGCCTGGTACATACGCGCATCATGGCGTACAGCGCCAAGTACGCCAGTGCGTTTTACGGCCCATTTCGCGACGCAGTGGGTTCCGCGGCTAATCTGGGCAAAAGCAACAAGCGCGTCTACCAGATGGATCCTGGGAACTCGGACGAGGCATTGCGCGAGGTGGCGATGGACATTGCCGAAGGTGCCGACATGGTGATGGTCAAGCCGGGCATGCCGTATCTGGACATCGTGCGTCGCGTCAAGGACGAGTTCCGGGTGCCAACCTTTGCCTACCAGGTCAGCGGTGAATACGCCATGCTCAAGGCCGCCGCGCACAATGGCTGGCTGGAGCACGATGCAGTGATGATGGAGAGCCTGCTCGCATTCAAGCGCGCCGGCGCCGACGGTATCCTTACGTATTTTGCGTTGCAGGCCGCGCATTACCTGCACAAGCAGCCCGTGTCGCAAGCCTGACCAATACCGATCAGCGGCCGCCTTGACCCCCGGACTTCCGTGCGAATATTCCAGATCAGCCAAGGCAACGTCATTGAATCGTCCGAGTTGCCCGGCAGCGCTTTGGGCGGAGCCTTTGTCTGGATCGCCTGCACCCATGAGGAGTTTGAAGGGCAGCTCCCCGCAATTCAGGCGGCGCTGCAAATGGCATGCGGGGTGCAACTGGTGGACCTGCATGTCAGCGACCTGCTCAATCGCCAGTTGCAGTCGCGTTATGACTACACCAGCCAATACGACCTACTGGTGTTTCGCCGCCTCGAAACCTCCCGCCGGGCGGCCGACGGGCAGCCAGTCCGGCGCACCGGCCCGCCCGCACTGCGCCATATCGACACCAGCCCCGTCGGATGCGCAGTATTCGACAATCTGCTGTTGACGGTACACCCGGCGGACTGTACGGCACGCGACGCCTACGCCGCCAAGCTGCTGGCAATTGCAGGGGAAAAGTCACCCGGCAGCGCGAGCCGGCTACCGGCCAGCTCGGCCGACCTGATGCTGCGCATCGTCAACCAGATGGTTGACGCCTACCTGGACTTGCGCCGTGACCTGACACGCCAGCTGGACCACTGGCAAGCCGAGCTGTTATCGCCGCGCACCCGCTTTAACAACTGGTCGGCGCTACTGCAGGCGCGGCTGGCGCTGCACGGGCTCGACGAAATCTGTGAAGACCAGCGTACCGCCCTGCAAGACTGGTTGGCGGCACTCGAAACCTGGCCGCTGGCCTCGAGCCCACAAGCCCAACGGGACAGGGATCTGCTGACGGTGCGCAGCCGCGATGTGCTCGAACACATCGATCGCGTGGTGCGCCATGTGCGCCGTCTCGAGCAGAACATCGAAACTACGGTGCAAATGCACTTCAATGCCCAGAGCAACCGCACCAACGAAATCATGCGTACCTTGACGGCACTGACCGCGGTTTTTCTGCCGCTGAACTTGATCACTGGTTTTTTTGGCATGAACTTCGAATTCCTGCCACTGATCCACCGCCAGAGCGGTCTGTGGTGGGCCATCGGAATCATGCTGTGTGTGGGTATCGGTTTTGCGCTGGTCCTGTGGCGCAAGCGCTACCTGGCGCGCAGCGCGCGCTGACCCTGGCGTCACCGTGCAGCTTCAGCACTGCCAACCCTGCGGTCAAGTCAGGTGGTTGGCAAAAAACACCATGCTGCGCTGCTGCGCCAGCGCCGCTGCCGACGCGTCGTACGAGGCGCGCTGGTCACAATTGAACCCATGTCCGGCCGCATAGACCTGCACCTCCACCGTCGGCTGCGCAATCCGAAAAGTCGCGACTGAGGTCTTGCTGATGGCGTGGTCGCGCTCGCCAAAGTGGCACAACACCGGACAGGCCGGAACACGCGTCAGGTCTTCTCCAACGGTCATGCCGCCGCCGTAATACGCCACAGCAGCGTACAGCCCGGCCGTCATGCTGGCGCAGCGCCAGGTCAATAGTCCGCCCCAGCAATACCCGACCATGCCCACCTTGCCATAGGCGCGCGCATAGTCCACGGCAGCCTGCAGGTCCGCCATCACGCCCGGGGCCGGCAGCGCCTGCACGGCGGCCTTGAGTGCGACACCGGCTTCAATATCCGCTTCGGTATACCCAAGCTCGACACCATGTTGCACGCGGTGGAAAGCCGCAGGCGCCAACGCCAGGTAACCGTGTGCGGCATAGGCATCGGCGACCGCACGAATATGTGCATTGACGCCAAAGATTTCCTGCACGACCACGACGGCTGCCCTGATATGCGAAGCCGGTCGGGCAACATACACCGGGACGGCCGGGCCATCGTGGTCACTGAGATAAATCATGTCAGACATGGCGGGAACGGCAATGGATGGGGGAGGTGCAAACGCCGCCTGGGTAATGGCGGCTTTGAATCTTACGCGCTGGCCAGGCATCGCGCGACGAAATCGAGGCGATCCTGGCCCCAAAACATCTCGCCGGCTATGCGGTAAGTCGGTGCACCAAACACGCCCACGTCGAGGGCGCGTTGTGTTGCCGCCTGGTAGCGTTGTTGCACTGCCTCATCCTCGGACCGGTCAAGCCACTGCGGGCCCAGTCCGGACTCAGTCAGCAACTCCGCGAGTGTGGCTGGCTCCGCAATGTTGCGCTGCTGGGCCCAGACTGCCGCCAGTATGGCGCCGGTCAAACGCAAGGCTGCCGTTGCTCCGGCGTGCAGATTCACTGCCGTGATCAACCGGGCCGCCTGGTCGGCCACAACCGGAAAGAACTGCGGCTGCACTTGCAGCGGCAGACCCAAATAGTCGGCAAACCGGCGCAATTCCAGCAGCCGGTAGGCTTGCCGCTGCGGCGCCCGCTTTGCCAACGGCAAACCGCCCGATAGCGGAAAGATGCGGCCCAGGTCCACTGGCAACACTTCCACGCTGGAACCGGCCACTTGCACCATGGAGACCAAGCGCGCATGCCCGAGATAGGTCCACGGACTTTGGGGCGCAAAGTAGTACTCAACCGTCTTTCCCATTGCAGCACTCCTGCTGGTGTATCGTGCACCTTTGTACTCTCAATTCAACCCCGGTCAGGACACAGCATGAAACCGGTCGCTTTGGTGACAGGCGCCTCGCGCGGCATCGGTGCGGCCACGGCACAGCTGGCGGCACGGCGCGGCTTTGCCGTTGCGGTGAACTACAACAGTAACGCTATTGCCGCGCGCGGCGTGGTCGCGGCCATTGAATCCTCGGGCGGTACGGCCATCGCCGTGCAGGCAGATGTCGCCGATGAAGCGCAGGTGGTGGCCATGTTTGCCACGATCGACCGCGAGCTCGGAAGGCTGCAGGCCCTGGTCAACAATGCCGGTATCGTGGATGCGGCGGCACGTGTGGACGCAATGGATGTGCAGCGCCTGCGGCGAATGTTCGACACCAACATCATGGCCAGCTTCCTGTGTGCACGCGAGGCGGTGCTGCGAATGAGCACACGCCGCGGTGGTACCGGTGGCGCCATTGTGAACCTGTCCAGTGTTGCGGCGCGCCTGGGAGGACCTGGGCAATACGTGGACTATGCCGCGTCCAAGGGCGCCATCGACACCTTCACCGTGGGGCTGGCGCGTGAAGTCGCCGCCGAAGGCATCCGCGTCAACGCCGTGCGCCCGGGCATCATCGAAACCGAAATCCACGCCTCCGGCGGGCAGCCCGACCGGGCGCGCGAGATGGCATCCCAGGTACCCATGCAGCGCGCTGGCTCGGCGGACGAAGTGGCGCACGCCATCGTCTGGTTGCTATCTGCCGATGCCAGTTACACCAGCGGCGCCATCATCGACGTGGCAGGTGGCCGTTGAACTGGCTCACAAGCGTGGATTTCAAGCCACTGGTGACCTTGCTCGCGATCGTCAATCCGCTGGCAATCGTTCCGTTCTTCATCCACTACACGCAGGGTTTTTCTCGCGAGCAGCGCCGCCGCACGATCTGGATCGCGTCGTTCAGCTGCTTTGTCGTGATCGCCGCCAGTGCCTTGCTGGGGCTGCAGATTCTTGACTTTTTCGGTATCACACTGGCCAGTTTCCAGGTCGGTGGCGGAATGTTGCTACTGACCTCAGCCCTCAGCATGCTCAACGCACAACCCGCCGAATCGCGTTCCACCGCCGAAGAGATGAACGACGCAACACACCGCTCGTCGGTTGGCGCAAGCATTGCCGTTGTCCCGTTGACAATCCCGCTGCTGACCGGTCCGGCAACCATGTCCACGGTCGTGATCTACGCGGAAAAAGCAAAGCACTTTCCGCAATTGGCCGCCCTGGTCGCTTATGGCGTGGTGATCGCCCTGGCGACGGCCCTGTGTTTTGCGCTGGCGCAGCCGATTGCGCGTGTTCTCGGCAAAACTGGCATCAACGTCATGACACGCTTGATGGGACTGATCCTCGCCGCGCTCGCGGTGGAGGTGATGTCCGATGGTCTGGTGAAGTTGTTCCCGATACTCGGGCGCTGACAACGTCACGGTGCGGCTGCTCCGTTGCGTTGCAGCTGTTTCACCAGTTGGTTGCTGGTATTGCGCAATCGCTGCGCCAGCAACTGTGTCAATTTGACCAGCAGCTTGGCTCCAATCGCCGGCTGGTCCTGGATCAGCCGCGCGATCACTGCGCGCGTCAGCACACCGGCTTGCACGTCCTCGATCGCCAGACAGGTTGCATACCGCGGCGCGGCGTCGAGCATGGACATTTCTCCGACTGCCGTACCCTGTTTGATGACGGCAAGTCGCGACACCTCTCCGGATTCGGAGGTCTTGATGACGTCCACCGTACCCGACAGCAGCAGCAGCATCCAGTCGCCGACGTCACCTTCCTTGATGAGCGCTTGTCCCGCACGCGCCCGGACCAGGGGCATCAGCGCACCGAGGGCGTCGGCTTCTTCGGTACTGAGGTCTTCGAGCAACGCCGCCGGTTGGCGCCATTGCAACGAGAACCGCGACAGGCCGCTGCAAACGCCGTCAAACTGCAAGCCGGCGCGCTCGAACTGCGCGCGCAGGGCCAACTGCGTTGGATGCTCTTGGCTCAGCGGAACTGCATCAGCCATGACTCGACTTCTTCCGCCGCCGCCGCCGCCGCGTCGGTCAACGCCCGCACACCGCCTGCGGCATCCGCAGTTGGCGCAACGCGGCGCACTACCACCAAACGCTGACCCAGCAGGCGCTCACCACCCACGCCATTTTGCACCAGGGTCACGCGCAGGCGCAACAAACCGACGCTGCGGTCGGCCGCGTCGAACAGCTGGCTGAATTCCTCGAGCTCGACACGCAGCGCCATGCCGGCGCTGGCCAGATTCCCGTCGCCGGGGTTGAGCACGCTGCGCTGCTGCGCCAGCGACTCGCGCAGGCGCTGGCGCAGCAGTTGGGCTGGCGGCATGCTCCAGCGCGCCTGCGCGTACGGCAGCAGCTGTTGCGCGTTCGCATACACCAGGCGATACAGAACCGCGGTATTGTCCAGCGCGCCGGAGGCCTCGACTTCGCCCAGCGTCAGCGGCGGCAACTGCGCCGTCGCGGGGATCGGCGCCGCCTGCACGCCGGGACCGAAGTCATAGACCGTGGGACGTATCGGCTTTTCAAAGGCGGCACATCCACCGAGCGCCAGAATTGCCGGTAAAACCAGACAGGCCCACGCTCCGTTGGACCAGCGGCGTGGCGCCTCGGCAAAGCCTCCTGACGCTGGCTGACAGTCTGGAGGTGCCAATGGCCCGCGCGGCTTGGCTGCTCCTGCTGTCATGGTGTGCCTTTCGGAAAAATGAAGCCGGGCTCGCCCGGCCCGGGCGCGGCTGCGCCGGGCCCAAACAGCAGCGACTGCGGATTTTCACTCAGCGCGTTCACGGCGCGACCGACCTGGCGCGCGGTGCGTGCAGCGTCATCGCTGGTGCGATTGAGCCGCGGCAGGGTCGCGGCGTTGATGGTCTGGCCGGCTGCCGCCCGGGCGCCGGCGCCTTCGGACAGCCGGTCCACCACGCCGCCCTGCGCGTTCAGGCGTTCGGCCAAGCGGGTCATCTCGGTGGCGGTCTTGCGGAACTCCGCCGCCGTCTGCTCAATACTGACCGAGGTGGTACCCAACGATTTGATGGTGCCACTGGTGTCAGTCACAAACTGCGGGATATTGACGCGCTCGGGACCCAGTTGCGCATTCAGTATGGACTCCATCGTGCTGGAGAGCTTCTGGACACGCTCCGACAACTGTTGCACGCTCACCGCGCTCTGGCCGAACCCAGCTACCGTGGCCATCAACTGCGCCTGGTTTTCGGGCGCCAGCAGCTCGTTGACGCGCAAACTGGTCTCTTCGATGCGGCTCAGGATGGCCACTCCCTGGTCCGACAACTTGGACAGCAGACTCGGTCGCATCGGTATCCGAGCGGGCGTCTGGTTGTTCGTGGGCATCGCCACCTTGGACACGCCGGCATCGTCGAGCTGAATAAACGCCAACCCGGTGACCCCCTGAAACCCGAGCGTCGCGAACGTGGTCGTGGTGACCGGTGCGGAATCCTCCACCGAGATGCGCACCAGAATGTTGCCAACCGCTTTCGGGTCAAAACCGATGTCAATGACTTTGCCCACGGCAACCCCGCGGTAGCGCACCGCTGCCTGGGACTGCAGTCCTGTCACCGCCTCCGGGCTGGAAATCTCGTAGATCCGGTGCACACCGGTGTCGCGCGTGAGCCAGAAGGCCAGCGCCACCAGCAATGCGGTGACAAGCAAGACGAACATTCCGGCGGCAAACGCGTGGGCCTTGTTTTCCATGGTGTTTCCTTTCCCTTTCCATTACACCGCAAAAGGGTATTCGCGCAACAGCTCCATCGCACGCTGGCCGCGCTCACCCAGGAAAAAATCATGAATGAACGGATGCGGGAAGGCAATCACGTCTTTGGGCGCACCGTGCACGATCATGCGTTTGTCCGCCAGCACCGCAACGCGAGTGCTGAGCTCGAACAGGGTGTCCAGATCATGCGTGACCATCACCACCGTCAACCCCAGTTCGCGGTGCAGGGAACGGATCAAGGCGCAAAACGCATCGGCGCTGTCCGGGTCCAGCCCGGCCGTCGGTTCGTCCAACAACAGCAACGGCGGATCCATGATCAGCGCGCGCGCCAGGGCGACGCGTTTGATCATGCCGCCCGACAGGTCTGCTGGCATCTTGTAGGCGTGCACTATGTCCAGGCCCACCATCTGCAGCTTGACCAAGGCGGCATCGCGGATCAGGTCGGCTGGCAACACGCGCAACTCCCGCAAGGGAAAGGCGATGTTGTCGAGCACACTGAATGCGGAGAACAGGGCGCCATGCTGGAACAACATGCCAACCCGGCTGGCAGCTCCCTGGTCGGACAATTGGTCGGCGGGACGGCCGAGCACCGACACCGAACCGCGGGCCGGCACCTCAAGCCCCAGGATGGTACGCAGCATCACGGTCTTGCCGCTGCCCGACCCGCCGACCAGGGACACCAATTCGCCGCGCTCGATGGTCAGATCCAGGTCCTTGTGCACGACGATCTCGCGACCGGCCACCTGAAACACCGACCACAACTTGCGGACCTCGACCACGGCCGCCTCGGCTGTCATATGCCAACATCCTTGAACACCACGGCAAACAGCGCGTCCGCCAGCAACACCGCCGTGATCGATGTCACCACTGACGCCGTGGTTCCCTCGCCCAGGCTCTCGGTATTGGGTTTGATGCGCAATCCGAAGTGGCAACCGATCAGTGCAATCATGACGCCGAATACGACCGATTTTGCGACCGCCAGTGTCAGGTTGGAAACCTGCACTGCAGCCGGAAGCGCAGACAGAAAATAGGTCGGGCTGATGCCCAGCACCAGATCCGACGCGAGGATGCCGCCAAAAAGGGCGGCGACGGTTGTCCACACACTGACCAGCGGCATTGCGACGGCCATCGCCAGCGCGCGCGGCATCACCAGCCGGTAACCCTGGGAGATGCCCATTACCCGCATCGCGTCGAGCTCTTCGGTCACCCGCATCACGCCGATTTGTGCGGTGATGGCCGAGCCGGACCGGCCCGCCAGCAGGATTGCCCCCAACACCGGGCCCAGCTCACGGATCAAGGCAATGCCCAGCACATCCACAATGAATGCGTCGGCGCCGAATTTGCGCAACTGCTGCGCCATCAGGTACGCCAGCACCACGCCGATCAGGAAGCCCACGAGCGCGGTAATCGGCAGCGCCGTGGCGCCAATCCGGTACAAATGGCCAGAGACATCACGCCACGGTCCGTCCCTGGGTGAGCGCGCCAGCCGAACCAGGTCGAGCAGCAGCTGTCCCACCAGCCGAACCAGGTCGCGCCCGTGATCGACGACCTGGTACACCAGCTCGCCCAGGCCGAGGAATCGTTGCCATAGTCCACGCCGCTGCGGCCGTGGTGGTCCGACCGAATAACGCGCCACGCGGTCGAGCATTGCACGTTGGGCCGGCAAGGCCAGAACCTCGGTTGGCCAGACCCGCCCCCACGCGTTCCACAACAATTGCGCCCCGATGTGGTCCAGACGGTCCACGCCGCGCAAGTCCCAACGACTGCGCTGCCCGGCCTCGGACACCAGCGCCGTAAGCCTGCCGCGCAAGCTGTCCCACACCACCGGCTGGGCCATGGCGGCGGCTGACCAACAGCCGCCCAGGGTCACCGACGAAGCATCGGTTCCCGATTGGCGTTGGATCGTGGGAGCACTCTCCTCCCCGGTTTTGTTGGTGGCCTGCATAGTGACGTCTGCAATCCTACCCGCAAGCCATCTACCGGCGACGACTCGTCTGCATCGACACACAGTTTGTGTTGCAACGCAACATCTGCGACACGGGTAAGTCCGGATACCCATGCCGTGTGCGCGCCCCTACAGTCGCGCCACTCGGGGACGGAAAAGATACCCGTCCTGGTGAGGACCCTGGAGACAACAAAATCCGATCGCAGCACCAACCGCTGCCAAATTGGTCAGTACGAAAATAGCGTCGGCAACCCCGGCGCTATTTGCTTTGTGCGTGAATTCTGCAGAGCAACCCTTGCTCAGGGTGCCGGCGGCCAGACCAGATCGGCAACCAGGCGTGGTTTGCCGATTGGTGCGCCGGCCTGGCCCTTGCGGACGGCGGCCATGTCCTCCTCGTTCGGGTACTGACCCATCAGCCAGTAGTCGAACACGCGCCGCGCCATCGGCGCCGCGTGCGCCGCGCCAAAACCGGCATTCTCGACAATCACCGCGACCACGATCCTGGGATCCTGCGCCGGAGCAAACGCAATGTACAACGCGTGGTCACGCTGGTGCTCCTCCAGGCGCGCCGCGTTGTATTTTTCCCGCGCGCCAATCCCGACTGCCTGCGCGGTTCCGGTCTTGCCGCCAGACCGGTACGCGGCGCCGGCAAAGACCCGCGCTGCGGTTCCGTCCACCACCACGTTCACCATCGCATCGCGCACTACCGCGACGTTTTCAGCCTTGTACCCGAGGTCGACCGGGGCTTGCGCCGGTACAACCTGGCGCGCACGGCTGACCGCGTCGTGCGTTGCGATCACCAATTGCGGTTGGTGCTTGATGCCGTTATTGACCAGTGTCGCCGTGGCCTGCGCCAGTTGCAGCATCGTGAAGGTGTTGTAACCCTGGCCAATCCCGAGCGAGATGGTCTCGCCCGCGAACCACTTTTTCTGCTCCGGACGTTTGTAGTAATTGCGCTTCCATTCCTGGCTGGGCAACACGCCCCGCGATTCGCCCAGGATGTCGATCCCTGTAATCTGCCCGAACCCAAGCGGTTTCATGAAGTCGTGAATTGCATCCACACCGAGTTCGTTCGCCAGAGAATAGAAGTAGACATTGCTCGACTTGGAAATCGCGCGCGACATGTCCACCGGGCCGAGTCCACGGTCGCCGTGGCTGCGAAACTCTCGCCCGCCAAAAGTCCAGGAGCCGGCGTCGTTGATGATCGTATTGGCAGACCGTTTGCCGGTTTCCAGGGCCGCCATCGCCATGAAGGGTTTGTAGGTCGACCCGGGCGGGTAGGTCCCGCGCAGCGCACGATTGAGCAGGGGTTTGTCGACCGATTCATTGAGCAGTTGCCAGTTGTCGGCGTCGATGCCATCCACAAACAGATTCGGGTCAAACGTCGGCTTGCTGACAAACGCCAACACCTCTCCAGTCTTGGGGTCCAGCGCAACCAGCGCACCACGGCGCTCACCGTACATGTCTTCGACAAGCTTTTGCAGCTTGATGTCGATCGACAGCGACACCGTGTTGCCCGGCGTAGATGGGCTGCTGGCGAGTTTGCGCACGGCGCGCCCGCCGGCCGAGGTTTCGATGGAATCGACACCGGTGCTGCCATGCAACTCGGTCTCGAAACTCTGTTCCACCCCGAGTTTGCCGATGTACTCGGTGCCCCGGTAGTTGGCGTCATCGCCGCTGTCCTCCAGGCGCTCCTTCTCGGCCTTGTTGATGCGTCCGATGTAGCCGATCACGTGGCTGGCCAACTCACCATAGGGGTAGTTGCGGAACAGCCGTGCCTTGATCTCCACGCCAGGAAAGCGGTAGCGCTGCGCGGCAAAACGGGCTACCTCCGCGTCGGTGAGCTTGGTGCGGATCGGCAGCGACTCGAAACTCCTGGATTCTTCCATCAGCTTCTTGAAGCGGCGCCGGTCGCGCGCCGTTATCTCCACCACCTGGGACAACTCGGCCAGCGTCTGCTCCAACGCTGCGACCCTGGACGCAGTGATCTCCAGCGTGTAGGCAGAGTAATTGGTGGCTAGCACAACACCGTTGCGGTCCAGGATCAGGCCGCGATTGGGCACGACTGGCACCACCGCAGTACGGTTGCTCTCGGCCTGCGCGGTCAGTTCGTCATGGCGCCACACCTGCAGCACGACCAACCGCGCGGCCAGCAGCAGAAAACACAACCCCACCACCGTGCTGACCACCAGAACCCGCATCCGGAACCGGGCGAGATCTGCTGCGACATTGCGTAACTCCGTCATAACGGCCGATTCGCGTCCGGGTCCGGTGCGCGCCGTTGCGGCACCAGCAGCAAGACACTCACAACCGGCCACAACAACGCTTCAATGGCGGGTGCAAGCAGCATCGACCAACCGGGGAAAGTGCCGCCCGCCAGCAGTTGGGCCGCCAGCTCGATCAACAATGCCACGACAAACAGCGGCAGCACCTGCACGGCCTGGGACGGAACGGAAAACCACAACAAGCGGCGGTGAATGGTGATGGCCAGGAAACTCAGCACCACATAAGCCAGCGCGTGAGCACCCAGCAGTCCGCCCTGGTGCACGTCCAGCAACAGCCCGAACACAAATGCAGCGCCAATGCCCACACGCAGTGGCTGGTGAACGCTCCAGAACACCAGTACCAGGGCCAGCATGTCCGGCGTCCACGCAGCGCGCCCCCACAAGCCGATGTTCTGCAAAAGATTCAACAGCAACGCGCAGAGCAAACTGCCCCAGATGAAAAAAGGGCTGGCCGGCAACAGCAGTTGCTGTCCCTGACGCATGATCATATGGTCGGCTCCATCATTTCCGGATCGCCTTCCTGGCTGTTGATGTTGCAGGTTCGGGCGCTGGGCGCGGCGCGATCTCCGAATCCACCGGCTTGAGAACCATCACATGGGTGACTCCTGCAACCAGAGCCACCGGTCGCAGGGAAATCCTGGCGAACGCAGTGTCGCCACGGCGTTCCACCTTTTCCACGCTGGCCACCTGCAACCCCGCTGGATACACACCGTCCACTCCGCTTGTAGCCAGCCGGTCCCCAGGCAACACGTCTGCGTTCGCCGCCATGTAGCGCAACTCCAGGCCGCCGCCCGTCATGCTGGTGTCGCCAAATGCGACGCCACGTGCGCCGGTGCGCGTATTCAGTACCGGTATCGCCAGATCCCGGTCGACCACCAGGGTCACCTCGCTCACCGACGGGTAAACCCGCGTCACCTGGCCGAGCACCCCGGTTTCGTCCACCACCGGTGACCCGGCTGCGATGCCATCCACAAGGCCCCGGTCAATGATGACCTTGCGGCTGAACGGATCGGCGGCGTCGTACAACACCTGCGCCGCGCGCGCCGTCGTGGCCAGCCGCATTTGCAATGCCAGCAGCCGGCGTAGACGTTCGTTTTCCAGCAACAGTTGCTCGACCTGGCCGGCGCGCTGCGACTGCAAACCGAGTTTGCGTTGCGCCTGCTCCTGCGACTCCTGCGCGACGCCCAAGCTCTCGAAATAACTGGCGATCTGGCGTGCCCAGACCACCGGCTGCAGCACCACCCATTGGGCCGGGTAGAGCACACTGGCCAGCACGGCACGCACCGGCTGCGTCACGCGAAAACGCACGTCGGCCACCATCAGAAACAATGCGAGCGCACTGAAAACCGTGAGTTTGGACAAGGCGGACGAGCCCTGCCGGAAAAACGGCGGCGGGGTCCTGTCGAGCGTACCGAGCGGCATAGCCCCTATTCTCTCTCTTGCGCAGGGCGGCGCCGCTACGGCAGCGTGTCCCGGGGCAGCTTATTCGCTGGTGAAAATCGATCCCAGCCGGTCCATGCGCTCCAAGGCGACGCCACAGCCGCGTACCACACAGGTCAACGGGTCCTCGGCCACCAGCACCGGCAGCCCGGTTTCTTCTGCCAGCAGGCGATCCAGATCGCGTAGCAAGGCGCCACCGCCGGTGAGCATCATGCCGCGATCGGCGATGTCCGCGCCGAGTTCGGGCGGCGTCTGTTCGAGTGCATTTTTCACTGCCGACACAATGTTGTTGAGGGGGTCCGTCAGCGCTTCCAGGATCTCGTTGGACGAGATCGTGAAGCTGCGCGGCACACCTTCCGACAGATTGCGTCCGCGCACCTCCATCTCCTTGACCTCGCTGCCAGGAAATGCCGACCCGATTTTTTTCTTGATCGCCTCGGCGGTCGGCTCGCCAATCAACATACCGTAATTGCGCCGGATGTAATTGATGATGGCTTCGTCGAACTTGTCTCCGCCGACACGGATGCTGCCCTTGTAGACCATGCCGCCGAGCGAGATCACGCCGACCTCCGTGGTGCCGCCGCCGATATCCACCACCATCGAACCGCTGGCTTCGCTGACCGGCAGCCCGGCCCCGATCGCCGCCGCCATCGGCTCCTCGATCAGGTACACGTCGCGGGCGCCTGCGCCCAGCGCAGACTCCCGGATGGCCCGCCGCTCCACCTGGGTTGAGCCACACGGCACGCAGATGATGATGCGCGGACTGGGCCGGAACACGCTGCGTGGATGCACCATCTTGATGAACTGCTTGAGCATTTGCTCGGTGACCGTAAAGTCGGCGATGACGCCGTCTTTCATCGGCCGGATCGCCTCGATATTGCCGGGAACCTTGCCCAGCATCGCCTTCGCCTCTTTGCCCACGGCCTGGATAGTCTTCTTGCCCTGTGGTCCGCCTTCATGGCGAATCGCCACCACCGAGGGCTCGTCCAGCACAATGCCCTTGTCGCGCACAAAAATCAGCGTGTTGGCGGTGCCCAGGTCAATTGCCAGGTCAGTGGAGAAGTACTGACGGAATGCTCCAAACATCGAAATCCTCTCGGGCACGGCATGCGCTTCGGCCTGCCGTCGCCATATGTGACCAGTGGAAAATAGTGTCGTTTTTGCGCCGAAAACCGCAATTCTGGGAATGGCTCGCAAAGGCGGGATAATACCGCACCCCCAACCGCGAACCCCTTGGCGAAGCGCCAGCCGACGGTTGCTGCGCCCGAATTTCCACCAACTTTCGCCATGCAACTGTCACCTTCCGATATCTCACGTATTGCCGCACTGGCCCGGCTGGAGCTGGGTAACGCGGAAAGCGAGCGCACGCTTACCCAGCTGAATGGCTTTTTCGACCTGGTTGAAAAGATGCGTGCCGTCGACACCACCGGCTTGGAGCCAATGGCCCATCCAGTTGCAAGCATCCGTGACATTGCCTTGCGCCTGCGCGAGGACTTGGTCAGTGAGCCCGACAACCGCAGCGCCAACCAGCGCAGTGCTCCGGCAACCGAAAACGGCCTGTTTTTGGTGCCCCGGGTGATCGAATGAGCGCCGCCGGGCCGTTCCCAAGGCGCTCGCTACCGCAGCTGGCAGTCGAAGGTACTCCAATCAGCAACGCCCCAGGTGCCCCCAGACCGGCGCGCGCCACAGCAGGCTGTGCGGCGCAGGTACTCCAATAACGAAAACCACCCCCATGGCGCTCTCCACCATCGACCTGCACGACCTGGAGCTCGTAGAACTCACCGCCTGCCTGCGCGAACGCAAGGTGTCGGCCATCGAGACGGCCCGGCATTTTCTGGCGCGGGCGCACAAACACGAGGCACTCGGCGTGTACCTCGATCGCAACGAAGCCATCACATTGGCCCAAGCCAGCGCAGCGGACCAGCGCATCGCAGGCGGCACTGCGGGAACGCTCGAAGGCGTGCCAATTGCGCACAAGGACATTTTTGTAACCAAAGACTTCGTCACCACCGCCGGTTCGCGCATTCTGCATGGTTACCGCTCGCCGTTTGACGCCACGGTGGTGGCGCGCCTGGCGGCACAAGGCGCCGTGACGTTAGGCAAACTCAATTGCGACGAGTTCGCCATGGGCTCGTCGAACGAAAACTCGGCTGCCACTGCGCTCGGGCAAACCGGCCCGGCCCCGGTGCCCAACCCCTGGAACACGGCGCATATCCCCGGTGGCTCGTCTGGCGCCAGCGCGGTGGCAGTAGCGGCGCGGCTCGCCCCTGGAACCACCGGCACCGACACCGGCGGCTCGATCCGCCAGCCAGCGTCGTTTTGCGGCGTGACCGGCATCAAGCCAACCTACGGCCGCGCCTCGCGCTACGGCATGGTGGCCTTTGCCAGCAGCCTCGACCAGGCCGGGCCGATGGCACGCACGGCCCGCGATTGCGCGTTGCTGCTCAGCGCCATGTGCGGCCCCGACCCAGACCGCGACTCGACCGCGCTGGACATGGAAGCGGAAGACTTCAGCCGTTTGCTCGAGCAGCCGCTCGCGGGCGTGCGCATCGGTGTTCCGCACGAGTTTTTCGGCCCTGGTGTATCGGCCGACGTGGCGCGCGCAGTGGACGCCGCCCTGGCGCAGTTCGAGCAACTCGGCGCGCGCCGCGTGCCGGTATCGCTGCCGCGCACCGAACTTGCCATCCCGGTCTACTACATCATTGCGCCGGCCGAAGCATCGAGTAACCTGAGCCGCTTCGACGGCGTCAAGTTCGGCCACCGTGCAGCCCAGTACAGCGATCTGGCCGACATGTACCGCAAGACCCGCACGGAAGGTTTTGGTGACGAGGTCAAGCGGCGCATCATGATTGGCACCTACGTGTTGTCGCACGGGTATTACGACGCCTATTACCTGCAGGCGCAGAAGATCCGCCGCATGCTGGCAGACGATTTCCAGCAGGCGTTCAAGCAGTGCGACGTAATCGCCGGGCCGGTTGCACCCACTGTGGCCTGGAAGATCGGGGAAAAGAGCGACGACCCGGTGGCGAACTACCTGGCCGACATCTTCACGCTGCCGGCCTCGCTGGCGGGCTTGCCGGGCATGAGTGTCCCAGTGGGATTTGGCGAAGGCGGCCTGCCGGTTGGCTTGCAACTGATGGGCAACTACTTTCAGGAGGCGCAGTTGCTGCAGATGGCGCACCAATTCCAGCTTGCCACCGACTACCACCGACGCAAGCCGCAGGGATTCTGAGCATGACCAGCGAAACGGTTCCCACCACGACACGTGCCGCAGCACTGGTGCGTGGCTACGAAGTCGTCATCGGCTTTGAAACCCACACCCAGCTCTCCACCCGCTCAAAAATCTTCAGCCGCGCGTCCACCGCCTTTGGCGCCGAGCCCAACACCCAGGCCTGCGCGGTCGATTTGGCGCTGCCTGGCACGCTGCCGGTGATGAACCGTGGCGCGGTCGAACGCGCTATCCGGTTCGGCCTGGCAATTGGCGCGCAGATTGCGCCGCGCAGCGTGTTTGCACGCAAGAATTACTTTTATCCGGATCTGCCCAAGGGGTACCAGATCAGCCAGTTCGAGATTCCCGTCGTTCAAGGTGGCCAGGTCGAATTTTTCCTGGACGGCGAAAAGCGCTCGGTGCGACTCGTGCGGGCACACCTGGAAGAAGATGCAGGCAAATCCCTGCACGAAGAATTCGCCGGCCAGACCGGCATCGACCTGAACCGCGCTGGCACGCCGCTGCTGGAGATCGTCACCGAACCCGACATGCGCTCCAGTGCCGAGGCAGTGGCCTATGCCAAGGAGTTGCACAAGATCGTTACCTGGATCGGCATCTGCGACGGCAACATGCAGGAGGGCAGTTTCCGCTGTGATGCGAATGTATCGGTGCGCAAGCCCGGCGCACCACTGGGCACGCGGCGCGAGATCAAGAACCTGAACAGCTTCAAGTTCATGCAACAGGCCATCGATTACGAGGTGCGCTGGCAGATCGAGCAGATCGAAGACGGCCACGCCATCCAGCAGGCCACCGTCCTGTTCAACCCCGATACCGGCGAGACGCGCGCCATGCGCACCAAGGAAGATGCGGCGGACTACCGGTATTTTCCCGATCCGGATTTGCCGCCGTTGGTGATTGACGGCAATTGGGTGCAGGAGATCGGGGCGAGGATGCCAGAGTTGCCGCGGGCAATGTCAGCGCGGTTTGCTCGCGGGTATTCGTTGTCTGAGTCGGAGGCTACTCAGCTAACGCAGAGCCCGACCTTTGCCGCTTACTTTGAAGCAACGGTCGCTGCTGGTGCGAACCCCAAGCTGGCCAGCAACTGGCTTAGCGGGGAGATTTCACGCAAACTCAATGCGCAAGAGATCGAAATTGGCGCCTGCCCCATCAAACCGGCCGAGCTCGCAGATGTGATACTGCATCTGACGACGGGCACTATCAATAGTGGCGGTGCAAAGCAACTACTCGAATTGCTTTGGCAACGCGGCCCTGCAGACGTTGTTGTGCAACTTACCGGCGCTTCTGCAACAGCCGAGGTTGTAAGCGTGGGCGCGTTGATTGAATCTGCCGGTCTGCGCCAGATAGACGACTCCGGCGCGCTGGAGAAAATCATCGACGAGGTGCTCACCGCCAATCCGAAAAGCGTCGACGAGTTCCGTCAAGGAAAGGAAAAAGCGTTCAACGCCCTGGTTGGCCAGATCATGAAAGCCAGCCGCGGCAAGGCCAATCCGCAAGAGGCGGGGGCAATGTTGCGCGCCAGACTCGGGTAGTGGCGTCCCGGCGCACCCCAGCCGACGCCTGCCAAACTTCTACGCCACCAGCGCAATCGGCGCGAGCGCGTCGCCCAGGGGCAGGATGCGCCCGATCACTGCGGCGTGGGTGTACCCGGCCGCATGCAATTGCTCCACACACTCTGAAGCCCGCGCGGCAGGCAGTGTGGCCAACAAGCCACCGGCCGTCTGCGGATCGAACAGCAGTGGATAACGCGGGTCAGCGGCGAAAACCTCGGCGTTGGCCAGCGCGCGGCGCAACCCCAGGTTTGCCGGCTGCAGGGAGCTGGCAATTCCGGCGGCGACACAGTCGCGCGCGCCGTCGAGCAGCGGCAACGCCGCAAGGTCGAGTTGCACCGCCACGCCGGACGGGCGCGCCATCTCCAGCAAATGGCCGAGCAGGCCATAACCGGTAACGTCGGTGCAGGCCGTGGCGCCACAGCTGCGCAGAATGTTCGCACCTTGCTGGTTGGATAGCTGCATGGATTGCAATGCGGCCTGGATCCAGCGGCCCCTGGCTTGCAGCTGCGCATGCGCCGCGAACAAGATGCCAGTACCAATCGGCTTGGTCAGCAGCAACACGTCACCCGGCTGCATTCCGCCTTTACGCAGCACACCCGCCAGATCGGCGTCGATCAAACCATTGACCGCAAAACCAAGCGCCAGCTCGCTGCCCTCTCCAGTATGTCCTCCCACCAACACACAGCCCGCCGCGTTGAGCGCCTGCACCGCACCAGCCATCATCTGCCGCAACACTTCTTCGACCTGGCTATCCAGCCCGGGTGGCACAGTGGCGATCGCGGTTGCACTGTGCGCTTGGGCCCCCATCGCAAAAACATCGCCCAGCGCATGGTTCGCGGCAATCTTGCCAAACAGGTACGGGTCGTCAATGAAGGTGCGAAAAAAATCCACTGTATGAACCATTGCCTTGCCCGCTGGCACCCGCACCACCGCGGCGTCGTCGGGCGTTTGCAAGCCAATCAACACGGCGTCGCTTTGCAGTGGCTGCAAACCGGCCAGCACGCGCGCCAAAACCCCCTCGCCAACCTTGGCAGCGCATCCGCCGCAGCGCATGGCCGTCGCCAACTGCGCCTGCGCGACCTCGTCGGCGCCAAGTGGCAACCCGGTCGGCACGGCTGGCTCCACTGAAGAGTCGACCATCGCCGCAAGCCCGGAGAAGCGCCGCATGAAACGCCGGTCAATCCAGTCCTTCCAGCGCCATACCCAGGCACCGGCAAAGCCAATGCGCCCGCGTGACCCGACCGCAAAACGGTCGCCGGTGCTGATCAGGGCCAGCCAGCGCCGCTGCGGCCGGTACCCGACCAGTTCTTCACCGCGCAGGCTGCGGCGCAGGTTGTCGGTAAGCGGCCGCGCCATGCGCACCGCAAACACCCCTGCCTTCTCCAGCGCCAGGCCGTCCATGCTGGCAATGTCACCGGCCGCAAAGACCAGTGGGTCGCTCACCGACTGCAGATGGCGGTTGACGCGCAGGAAGCCCCTGCTGTCGAGCGCCAGGCCGGTGTCGCGCAACCATGGCGCACCGCCCGCCTGTGTGACCCAGATCACCTCGTCGGCGGCAAACCAGTCACCCTGCGCGGTGCGCAGGCGCGCAGGCTCGACCTCTTGCACCGCCGCCGCCAGATGCAGTTGCACACCACGCGCGCGCAAAACCGCATCGAAGTGTCTGCGCACAGTCGGGTTGTGAGTGGGCAGGATCACCGGCTCGGCGCTGAACAGGTGGAACACCAGCTGGTCCGGATCACGGTGCAGGGCGCGCAACTCATTGCGCAAACGGTACTGCATCGCCAGCAACAACTCGACACCCCCGGCACCAGCACCAACAACGGCAATGGTGGTGCGGCCAGGCTGTCGGCGCACACGGTCCAGCAAGGCCAACCAGCAGTGGTTGAACCGGACAATCGGCTTGACCGTGACCGCATGCTGCGCAGCGCCCGGCACCTGCGAGA
>JAJAZK010000543.1 GCA_026785765.1 Rhodoferax sp.
AAGCACCAGAGTGCATATCGCGGCCGTAGCAGCCGACAAACGCGGCAACAGCGCAATCACATACGCTGCCACCAGCAGGAACAGGCCCAATGTGGCCCAAACACCCCAACTCGGCTGGACAATGAAATGTTCGCTCAAAATGCTCGATGTGATGTGGGCAATGGTTTCGGCTGGTGACAGGGCCGCATAACCGGGTGCCGGGAAGGTATTGCCCACACCTGCCGCCGTGGCGCCGATCACGACAATCTTGTCGGCATATTTTGTGGCCGGGATTTTCCCGCTCAGCACGTCGTAGAAGGAGTCGATCGCAAACGCCGGCCGCCCATCGCGGCCTTTATAAAACTGCGGCAACATCAAGGCAGCCTCATCGGTCTTCACGCGCAACTTGCCAATTTGCACCGACTCTCCCACGTTGAGCTTGATATCGGCCGAAGTGAGGTTCAGGCTTTTGACCGCGGCCAGCAGCGCCATCGATGGAATCGCGTTGCCGTAGTAGTTGACCAGCAGTGGCTCGAGCCGCACAGCGCCGTCCACATCCTGGAACTGGTTCAAATGACCGATGCCACTGGCCGCATTGCCGATCACCTCAATTGGCTGCTGCCCACTGATGGCAGCCATTGAAAATCCGTTCTTCTCACTGATCGCACTTTTAAGCGCATACGCGGGAAGCGGTTTGTCCGGATTGCCCTGGGGCTCGCCAAGCGCAAAAACTGACGGGACCAGCACGTTGCCGGCATTCTTCATGCTCAACGCCAAAACGGCGTCGGTGTCGAGAGCAAGTTCTGCATCCGCGATTACCTTGGACAACTCCGCGTTGCTCGCGGCCTGGTCGCTGCCAGCTTAGCTGGCGGGCCGCCACCGCCCGTTGATCTTTGGGGTGTAGCTAAGGCCGCGGGCCACCTGCGGCGCGATAAAGAAGACCGTGTGGACGATGGGCTTGGCTTTGGCCGCAGCCAATTGGTCGATCAGCTTTGCGTGGATGTCGCGCGACCATGGCCAGCGACCGATATTGGCAATGCTCTGGTCATCGATTGCGATGATGGCCACGCGGTCCGAAGGCTGGCGGGAGGTGCTGGTACTCGCAAAGTCGTAGAACCGGCGCTCCAAAGCCCCAATCAGGTCGGTCGCCTGGTTCAGCAACATGACCGCCAAGACAATGGCGACGCCAGCAAACCAGTCGGCGCGCCAGAATTGGCCCTTTTTGGATGATGATTTAGTTGCCACGTGCTAATCCCAACTTTTTTCTGGGCCGCCCATGCCTAGCAAACGTGACACGAACGAGACCAAAATGCCACAAATATAAGGCAGACAGGTACGTTAGCAGACACGGCCTTTGCCGACAAGGTGCGTGCCCCTGCGCATCTGTCGTTTTTTTGCCAATCGGATCCGCTGCACGGCCGACCCAGTCTACGCAGTTTCAGGCAGCCGTTGCATGTCGCGCCTGAAGCAGTTTTCCGAGCGCAACCACAAACGCAGCTCCCGCCGCGGCAGTCACATAGTGGGCCCATGGATTGGCCTCGGAGAACCCGTGCAATACCGCATCGCTCATGATGGTCTCGCCCCCGACCCAGCCGATCAGGGCCGCGCCGAGCAGTACGATGACCGGAAAGCGTTCCATCAACCGGATCATCAAGGTGCTTCCGAAAATGACCAGGGGAATGCTGATTGCCAACCCGAGAGTCAGCAAAACCATGTTGCCCTTGGCCGCCGCCGCCACGGCAATCACATTGTCCAGGCTCATCACCAGATCAGCAATCAGGATGGTGCGCACGGCAGCCATCAGATTGCCGCTGTGCGGGGCTTCAGCACCTTCGCCCTCATCGTCGCCGAGCAACTGCACACCAATCCACAACAACAAAAGCCCGCCAATGACTTCCAGGTAGGGAAGCGCCAGCAGCTTGGCCGCCACCACCGTCAAGCCGATGCGCAAAATCACGGCGGCGCCGGAGCCCAGCAGCACAGCCTTTTTTTGCTGCTCGGCGGGCAACGAGCGCGCTGCCAGTGCAATGACGACCGCGTTGTCGCCCGACAGAATAATGTTGATCCAGATGATCTTGAGCAGGCCGATCCAGAATTCGGCAGTCTGCAGCATGTCCATCGTGGCGTCTCCTCTCTTGTACCGGTCTGGACGCGTCCGCGCTGCGCGCCTGATCTCGCCCCTGCCAGCCGGTCCGGAGCGCAGGTACTACCGCAAGCGCGGGACGGCTACAGGCTGGCCTTGAGCAAACGGGCCATCTCGGACGGATTTCGGGTAATCTTGAAGCCGCATTCCTCCATCACGGCCAGTTTGGCGTCTGCGGTATCGGCGCCGCCGGATATCAGGGCGCCGGCATGGCCCATGCGTTTGCCCGCCGGAGCGGTCACACCGGCAATAAAACCCACGATCGGCTTTTTCATGTTGGCCTTGCACCAGCGCGCCGCCTCGGCCTCATCCGGTCCACCAATCTCTCCGATCATGATGACCGCATCGGTATCCGGATCGTCATTGAACAGGCGCATCACATCGATGTGTTTAAGGCCATTGATCGGATCGCCCCCGATCCCAACCGCTGTCGATTGACCCAGGCCGATCTCGGTGAGCTGCGCCACCGCCTCATAGGTCAGGGTGCCCGACCGGCTGACCACGCCAATGCGGCCTTTTCGATGGATATGCCCCGGCATGATGCCGATCTTGATTTCGTCCGGCGTGATCAGGCCCGGGCAATTGGGACCCAGCAAAAGCGTATTCTTGCCACCCACCATAACCCGGGCACGCATGCGGTTGCGTACTTCGAGCATGTCGCGCACCGGAATGCCTTCGGTGATACAGATGGTGAGGTCCAGGTTCGCCTCCACTGCCTCCCAGATCGCGGCTGCAGCGCCCGCGGGTGGCACGTAAATCACCGAGACCGTCGCCCCGGTCTCGCTGGCCGCTTGCTTGACGGTGGAAAAAATTGGAATCCCGAATACCGACTCGCCCGCTTTTTTCGGATTCACACCGGCCACAAAACAGTTCTTGCCATTCGCGTATTCCTGGCATTTCTCGGTGTGGAACTGGCCGGTCTTGCCGGTGATGCCCTGGGTGATGACTTTGGTGTTTTTGTCGATCAGAATACTCACGTGGTCTCCTTCGTCATGGTCGTCCGGTCCGCTTGGCAATGCGCAGCGCTGTTCCTGCAACCACGGATTTGTCTGGCGCCGGGCAAGCCCGGCGCTACTGCACCGCGGCAACGGCTTTTTGTGCGGCTTCTGCCATGGTGTCGGCACTGATGATGGGCAGTCCGGAATCGGCCAGCATCTTTTTTCCGAGGTCTTCGTTGGTGCCCTTCATGCGAACCACCAGCGGGACACTCAGGTTGGTGGCCCGACATGCCGTGATGACACCAGTGGCGATCGTGTCACACTTCATGATGCCACCGAAGATATTCACCAGGATCGCCTTGACCTGCGGATTCTTCAGCATGATCTTGAACGCCTCAGTCACTTTCTCCGGCGTGGCGCCGCCCCCAACGTCGAGAAAGTTCGCTGGCTCTGCGCCATACAGCTTGATGGTGTCCATGGTCGCCATGGCCAGCCCGGCGCCGTTGACCAGGCAGCCGATGCTGCCGTCCAGGCTGATATACGCCAGGTCGAACTTGCTGGCCTCGACCTCGGCCGGATCTTCCTCGTCCAGGTCGCGGTACGCCACGATGTCGGTTTGGCGGAACAATGCGTTCGAATCGAAATTGAACTTTGCGTCCAGCGCCTTGATGTTGCCGTCGCCCTCAAGTATCAGCGGATTGATTTCTACCAGCGATGCATCTGTTTCCATGTAACAGCGATAGAGCTTTTGCAACACCTCTACGCACTGTGCCGTCGATCCGGTCGGAACCCCAATGCCGTTGGCCAGTTCCCGCGCCTGGCTTTCGGTAAGCCCGGCAGCAGGGTCGACAAAAACCTTGAGGATTTTTTCCGGCGTGTCGTGCGCTACTTCCTCTATATTCATTCCGCCTTCAGAAGACGCCATCAGCGCCACCCGTTGCGAGCCGCGGTCGGTGACAAGCGACACGTAATACTCTTTTTTGATGTCGGCACCGTCCTCGATCAGCAGTCGCCGCACCTTTTGCCCGACCGGGCCGGTCTGGTGGGTGACGAGTTGCATGCCCAGGATCTGGCCCGCCAGCGCGCGTACCTCGTCGATGGAGCGAGCGAGCTTCACGCCGCCACCCTTGCCGCGCCCGCCCGCATGGATTTGTGCCTTGACGACCCACACTGGCCCGCCCAGCTTCTGGGCTGCCTCGACCGCTTCCTGCACCGTGAATGCCGCGATGCCGCGTGGCACCGGCACACCGAACTTGCGCAGCAGTTCTTTCCCCTGGTATTCGTGAATCTTCATGAGGCCTCGCGGATCTGGAATCATCCAACCAATCGGCGACACTGTCGAATAGACAACCGCCGTTGGATACCGAAGTTAGCGAATGTATCATGCTGCAACGCACCAATGATGGGCGCCTGGCACGCACAGCAAACGTCCACCACGCTGAAAGATGGGAAACGGTATGGCAAAAGTATTCATCGACGGTGAGGCTGGAACAACCGGCCTGCAGATCAGAGAGCGGATGCAGGCAATCGCGCAAGTCGAGCTGGTCAGCATCGCTCCCGATCTGCGCAAAGACGCGCAGGCAAAACAAAGCCTGATGGCCGGCGTCGATCTGGTTGTATTGTGTTTGCACGACGCCGCAGCCATCGAGTCGGTAGCCATGGTCGACCGCATTCGACAAAACACCCGCCAAAACGGCCCGCGCATCATTGACGCCTCCACTGCGCACCGGGTGGCGCCGGGTTGGGTCTACGGCTTTGCCGAGCTGGAAGCCGGGCAAAAGGCTGCAATTGCCAGCGCCGACCGGGTCAGCAATCCTGGTTGTTACGCGACGGGAGCTATCGCATTGATTCGTCCGCTGGTCGATGCCGGCCTGCTGAGCGCCGATTCCCCACTCACGCTACCTGCCGTCAGCGGCTATTCCGGTGGCGGCCGAAGCATGATCGAAGCCTACGAACGTGGTGCGACACCGGCTTTCGAGCTTTACGCGCTGGGCCTGCAACACAAGCATCTGCCGGAAATCATGCGTTTCTCGGGCCTGACCAGACCGCCACTGTTCATTCCTGCGGTTGGCAACTTCAAGCAAGGCATGTTGGTCCAGTTGCCTCTGCATCTGGACCAGCTGCCCGGCAAACCATCCGCGCAGGATGTGCAGCAGGTGCTGCATCAGCACTACCGCGAGAGTGAGTGGGTCACGGTGCTGCCAATTGGTGGGGACAGCAAACTCGATGCAACCGCCTTGCAGGACACCGATCGCATGGAGTTGCGTGTGTTCGCCAACCCGGGGGGCGCAGACGGATCAAGGCAGGCAATACTGGTGGCGCGGCTGGACAATCTCGGCAAAGGCGCAAGCGGCGCGGCTGTGCAAAACCTCAAGCTGATGCTGGGCCTGTGAGCTGCCGGGCCGCTCCCAAAGCGAACAGCACCGCAACGCGCAGCGTGGAGGTTACTCTGTGAGCTGCCGGGCCGCTCCCAAAGCGAACAGCACCGCAACGCGCAGCGTGCAGCGTGCAGGTTACTTTATGGCCTCGGCTTGCGGTAAGCCGGCGGCGCAGTTATTGCTCGCCTGAAGGGTCCTCTTCGTCAGCGCCGGGCCCCGACAACACGCGCCGGATCGTGTCGGAACCAAAACCCCTGGAAGCCAGAAAACGCGCCTGATGCGCCCGGTGTGCGCCGTCCGCTAGCGCCCGCGCGCCACCGAACTTTTTATCCCACACCCGTTTTGCCCGCGCGAGTTCCGACTGCTGCAAGCCCGCCATGGCGGCGTCCACCAGGTCCCGCGCCAGCCCTTTGGCCTGCATTTCCTGTCGAATGCGGGACGCGCCAAATTTTGCGGCGCGCAGGTTGACCACCGACGCGGCAACACGTTCTTCGCAGATGAAGCCCCTGGCCTGCAAATCGTCCAGGATTGGTGCAAGTTGCCCGGGCTCTGGCGCATAGGGCGCGAGTTTGCGCTCAAGTTCGGCGCGCGAATGCTCACGGGTGCTGAGCAAGCGCAGCGCGCGGCCTTTCAGTGAGGGCACTGTAATGGGCATGGCGTTCGGCGCCCCACTCCAAGAACACTCGGCCAGGCCCTAGTCCGCCTTCTTCGCGCCTTTGACTGGCTTGACCTCGGTGTCCAGTGCGGCAGGCAGCAACGGGATGCCAAGGGACTGACGCACCTTGTTCTCGATCTCGCGTGCCAGTCCCGGGTTTTCGCGCAGGAACTCGCGCGCGTTGTCGCGGCCCTGGCCAATTTTTTCGCCGTTGTAGGCGTACCAGGCGCCCGATTTGTCCAGAATCTGGGCATTCACGCCCATGTCGATAATCTCACCGTGGCGGCTGATGCCTTCGCCAAACAGAATGTCGAACTCGGCCGTCTTGAACGGCGACGCCACCTTGTTCTTGACAACCTTGACCTTGGTCTCGTTGCCAATCGCCTCGTCACCCCTCTTGATGGTGCCGGTGCGGCGGATGTCCAGCCGCACCGAGGCGTAGAACTTGAGCGCATTGCCGCCGGTCGTGGTCTCGGGACTGCCGAACATGACGCCGATCTTCATACGGATCTGGTTGATGAAAATCACCATGCAGTTGGTCTTTTTGATGTGCGCGGTGAGTTTGCGCAAGGCCTGGCTCATCAGCCTGGCCTGCAAGCCGGGCAAGGAGTCGCCCATCTCGCCTTCGAGTTCGGCCTTCGGCGTCAGTGCAGCGACCGAATCGACAACGATCAAATCCACGGCGCCGGAACGCACCAGCGAATCCACGATCTCCAGCGCCTGCTCACCGGTGTCGGGCTGGCTGATCAGCAAGTCCTGCAGGTTCACGCCGAGTTTCTGCGCGTACTGGATGTCCAGTGCATGCTCTGCATCCACAAAAGCGCATTGCCCGCCGGTTTTCTGCATCTCGGCAATCGCCTGCAGCGTCAAGGTGGTCTTTCCCGACGACTCCGGGCCATAAATCTCGATCACCCGGCCGCGCGGCAAACCGCCGACGCCGAGCGCAATATCCAGCCCCAGCGAGCCGGTGGAGACAACCTGGATATCTTCGATCACCTCGCCCTCACCCAGGCGCATGATGGTTCCCTTGCCGAACTGCTTTTCGATTTGCGCAAGGGCGACCTGGAGTGCCTTGGCTTTCTCGGTGCTGGCGGAAGTAATGGCTCTGACTGCGGTGTCCATGAAGTGCTCCTTTGGGTCTGCGGTGGGTGGAATCAAACTGTCTGATGTTAAAAACAGGCTGGATGCTTGAACAGTAGTTTAATGCTGCATGTCTTTCGGCACAAGTGCATTTTTTCGTCAATTTGATTTACCATTTCTTGGTGTTGAAAAACCCAAGCAATGACGGCTGGCGGCAGACCCACATGGGCCAGTTGCTGGCACTGGCGTCAAGCCGCTTCGATGCGCGCGTACTGTCGGCGATGGCGCACGACGACGAGTTGTCGCTGGCCTTGGCCAACCTCGCCGGCCGGGGTGTATTGACGGCATCCCATATCCACATCACCCGGCACCTGCCCCGTGAGGGTTGCAGACTGACCGAACTGGCATACCGGGCCGGTATCAGCAAACAAGCCATGGGCAAGCTGGTCGACAGCTGTTGCGCGTGGAACCTGGTGCGCAAGGTTGCCGACCCGCGCGATGCGCGTGCGGTGCGCATTGAGTTCACCGTCAGCGGCCTGCAATGGTTGCGCGCCTACCAGCAAGGGGTGGAGCAAGCACACCGGGAGCTGACCACGGCGCTCGGGCCGCCTGTGGCGACCGTACTGCAACTCGGCCTGGAGGCCTACATCAGTTGACGGCGGCACGACCCAACCCAAAGCCCGACCGCGTCGTACGGCGGTCGGCTTGCGCAAAGTACCTGGTGGCGCTGGGGCAGCTTGCTACGCTACGAACAAGCCCGCAAGGCCTGGGCGCCCAGGGCCGGTTTGAGCGCTTCCAGCTGCGGCCGGATGGCATCGTCTGCGACCGGAATGCGTAGCAGCGTGCCGCGGCGTTCGGCCCGCTCCTGAACCACCGTGGCGGTGCGCAGACCACGCTGCGTCAGCGTCGCCAGTTCCTGGCGCGCCTGCGCCTCGGTGGCAAAGCCACCCAAGGACAGACCAAACTCAAGTGAAGGGTTGGCCAGCGCCTCAAAAGGCAGTTTCAGGGCAGCCAACTCAGATCGTTTCTTCTCCAGGGTGTTCGCGTCGGGATACTTGCCCAGGTAGATAATCCAGCGCGCCGGCTCCGCCACAGGTTCGAGCAACCAGGTCCCGGCAGGCAGCAACGCCTGCGCAGCCTGGTTCACCTGCGCCGACTGCGCATCGTCAAACAACCCTGCCAGCAAGCACTCTGTCGGCCTGGCGGCGCCCGGACGGTTGCTATCCGCGCGGCGCGCATCGTCCGGCGTGAGGATGCGCACCAACTCGGGCCTGATCTGCTGGGCCACCCGCTGTGGCTCCGTCTGCGCAGTCGGTGCAAACCCGTAGGCGCGCAGCAGATTGTGACTCCATGTGAAGTACGTCGCGTTAAGCAACAGCAACAGGAGTACCAGAAAGCGCAACATGGCTCAGGACTGCGGCAGGAAACCGGCAACTGCATTGGCTAGAACGGCAGGACGCACACTGACTTCGGCGCTGGTGATGGACTTCATGCCGGCCAAAGTATGCACCAGCAGTGCGCCGTTCTCAGCCAGTCCCTGCGCCACACCAACAGTGCCATCGCTGAGTTCCACGGCCCGACCGCGCAACACATCGCGGGCGCGGCAGCCGTCCAGAAACGGGGACAGGCCCTGCTCCTCGAACTGGCAGACGGCACGCGCCAGCGCCGGCAAGACACGCGACAACACAGACGCCGCGTTGAGTTCCGGCAGGAACTCCTGCACCCATGCCGGCGCCCGTGCAAGACCGGCGCCGTCGCGCCGACTGATATTGACACCGATACCAATCACCACATGGCGCAGTTCACCAATACTGGCGGTCTCGATCAGGATGCCAGCGAGTTTGCGTTCCTGCCACCACAGGTCGTTCGGCCACTTGAGCAAGATGCCGTCATGCAGGCTACCCGCCAGCGCCATACCCACGGCCAGCGACAAGCCGGACCAGCCGGATGGCGCAAGCGGCACCGACAGGGAGAAGGTGAGTGAGCCAGGCAACTCATCGGCAGCAGCGGGCGCGCTACTGTGCCACGGTCGGCCCATGCGGCCGCGGCCCGCGCTCTGGTGCTGCGCCAGCAACAGGGTCGGGCGGCCGTCACCGGTGCGCAGGCGCCGCATCAACTCCGTGTTGGTGGAGTCTATGGTTGCAACACATTCGATGCCACATTGCGGCCATGCGTGCGCCAGAGCCTGGCGCTGGACATCGAGTTGCCATGCGTTGGCGGCGTCTGGCATGCCCACAACCACGGCCTTGGCAGTCACGCGCAGGCACCGTCAGGCGCTGCGACGCCGTTTGGGCGCGAGCAGGGTGCCGCGGCACTGGCGCTCACCACACCAGCATGGATATTCGGCCTTGAGTTTGGCGGTGTAGCGATCGTCAATGATCAGGCCGTAGTCGTAGCTGAGCTCCTCGCCTGCAGCAATTTTGTGCAGTGCCTTGATGAAAACCCGTCCCTGTGACTCATCGGCTTCACAGTTGGGCGCGCAGGAGTGGTTGATCCAGCGAGACGAGTTGCCGCCCACCAAGGCATCGATTACGCGGCGCTCGTCGATGTGAAAATAAAAGGTGTGGTTCGGGTCGGCCGGATCGTGCGGATGTCGGCGCTGCGCCTCCTTCCAGCTGATGATGGCGCCCACATACTCGATGATCGCATCGCCTTCGGCCAAGTCACGCAGCGCAAAGACGCCTTTGCCGTGAACCCCGGAGCGCCGGACCTGGATACGCCGCTGGTCGGCAGAAGTCACTTTTTTTGACACGTCTGGAAAATTTGATAATGTGAACTCGTATGGGCGCGCGTGAGTGCGCGCCTGCATGTGTGTGCGCACCTGCGCACGCGAGACCCGTGGATTGTAGTCAGATGAAAAACGAAACTTTCACCAAAATCCTTGTCATTGCAGAGAAGCCGTCGGTCGCACAGGACATCGTCCGTGCGCTCACGCCAAGCGCCGGAAAGTTCGAAAAACTCGAAGACCACTTCGAGAACGGGAAATACGTCGTGACCAGCGCGGTAGGCCACTTGCTGGAGATCCAGGCTCCGGAAGAGTTCGACGTGAAACGCGGCAAATGGAGTTTTGCCCACCTGCCGGTAATTCCGCCGCACTTCGAACTAAAGCCCATGGACAAGACCAAGTCGCGGCTCAACGCCATCGTGCGCCTGGCCAAACGCAAGGACGTGGGGGCTTTCATCAACGCCTGCGACGCGGGCCGCGAAGGCGAGTTGATATTCCGCCTGATCCAGCAATACAGCAAGTCCAGGCATCCGGTGCAGCGGCTGTGGCTGCAATCCATGACGCCGCAGGCGATCCGCGACGGGTTTGACAACTTGCGCAGCGACAAACAGATGTTGCCGCTGGCCGACGCCGCGCGCTGCCGCTCCGAGGCCGACTGGCTGGTAGGCATCAATGGCACTCGCGCCATGACCGCGTTCAATTCACGCGACGGCGGGTTTTTCCTGACTACCGTGGGGAGGGTGCAGACCCCTACCTTGTCGGTGGTGGTGGAGCGCGAAGAGAAGATTCGCAAGTTTGTCAGCCGCGACTACTGGGAAGTTCATGCCTCTTTTGCCGCCGCGGCTGGCGAGTACCCCGGCAAGTGGTTCGACCCAGCCTGGAAG
>JAJAZK010000544.1 GCA_026785765.1 Rhodoferax sp.
CATCTGTCCAGCCAGTGGCCCGCGCAGTTCAGGGCGCGTCTGCAGCAATGGCGCACCCATCCCAAGGTGTTGGCGCTGCGCGACGAGTCGCGCGCCCGGTTAAGCCAACTGGTGCAGCGCACCGCTTTGTGGCTCAGCGAAGGCAGCGTCAGCGAAGAAGCCGCCCTGCGGATCATGGACTGGATAGAGCCCTTGCTGCGCCGCGAGAGCTATCTGGCGCTGCTGCTGGAGCGCCCGCAGGTCCACCAGCGCCTGCTGCGGCTGTTGGGTGCGGCCAAATGGCCCGCGCGTTATTTGCTGCTGCATCCCGGCGTGATTGACGAACTGGCCAGCGACGCCATGCTGCACGAGCGTTTTGACAGCGCCAGCTATTCGCAAGAACTCAAAGCGCGTTTGACATCGCTGCAAATCACCGGGGAAGACGATGAAGAAACCTGCCTGAATTTGCTGCGCCGCGCGCACCACGCCGAGGTGTTTCGCACCCTGGCGCGGGATGTAGAAGGCACACTCAGCGTGGAGCAGGTGGCCGATGATTTGAGCGCGCTGGCTGAAACCACGCTGGCGATGACACTGGACTGGTGCTGGCAGCGGCTCAAAAACAAGCACCGTGAGTCGCCGCAACTGGCCATCATTGCCTACGGAAAACTGGGTGGCAAAGAGCTCGGCTACGGCAGCGATCTGGATATCGTGTTCGTCTACGACGACGACGACGAGCGATCAGCCGAAGTGTATGGCGCTCTGGTTCGCAAGCTGATCAACTGGCTGACGGTCAAGACCGGCGAGGGCGACCTCTACGAAATCGACACCGCATTGCGACCGAATGGCAGCTCGGGCCTGCTGGTCACCAGTTTCGAGGCCTACACAAACTACCAGCAACAACGCGGCAGCAATACGGCATGGACCTGGGAACACCAGGCCATGACACGGGCGCGCTGCGTGCTGGGAACGCCCGTCCTGCGCGAGCGCTTTGACCAGATTCGCCACACAGTCATCACCTCCGCCAGGGACCCCGTCGCGCTGCGGGCAGAGATTGTCACTATGCGCGAACGGGTTCGGCTGGCACACCCTGTGAAACCGGGCATGTTTGACGTCAAGCACAGCGATGGTGGCATGGTGGATGCCGAGTTTGCCGTTCAGTACCTGGTGTTGTCTCAAGCGGCCAACCATGCGGAACTGGCCGACAACGCCGGCAACATTGCCCTGTTGCAGCGCGTCGATTTGGCGCAGCTGGTTCCTGCCGGGGTCGGCGCTGCTGCTGCCGACGCTTACCGGGCCTTGCGCCGCGTGCAGCACCAGGCGCGCTTGAACGAGGAACCCACCCAGATTACTACCGGCCTGCTGGAGCCGCAACGCCTGGCAATCGCGGCTTTGTGGGCTGCTGTGTTCGGCGCTCTGTCTGCGCCGGCGTAGCTAGCGTTGCCGCAAAGGGCCGAAATGCGGGGCAAATTGGCGTTGAACCCGGCCACCGAGGCCAGCAGAAGTCGCGTAAGCTGTCGCGACTGCGCTGGTGCGTGTGCACTTGCGGCGCTGCAAAATCCATGAATCTTGTACAGGTCACCCGCGATTCAATTGCAATCGGGCAACCGTTGCCCTTTTCCCTGCGCGACGAAACAGGCAGCCTGCTCGCGCGCAAGGGGTTCATCATTGGCTCACGCGCTGACCTGGAAGACATGCGGGGACGCGGCGTCGGCTTTTTTATTGATGTGTCAGAAAGCGAGCGCCATCAAAAAGCCTTCGTCGGCAAATTGTTTGAGCTGGTGCGGGATGACCGGCCGTTGGGCAAGATTGCCCAGGCCAATATGACAAGCCGCGACCTGGGCCCACCGCGTGCGGACCCGGGGGCCGATGCGTGGAACTGGCCAGACCTGCAGTTGCAGGGAAACCGCTTGTTGCGCGATCTGCAGGCGGAGAACTTCTGCGACGACCTCGATCGCCTGCAGTCGCGCCTGGAGCGGCTCACACGGGGCAATCCGGACGGCGCCCTGTTCGCGTTATTCCATCTGGCCGCCAGCGAGATTTCGCTTTACAGCGCCACCCACGCGATGCTGGTCAGCGTAATGTGCGCGCTCGCTGCCCGCGAGGTATTGCGTTGGGCCCCGGAGAGCGAAGCCAGATTGAGCAAAGCCGCGTTGTCAATGAACCTGGCAATGACAGGGCTGCAGGATCGGTTGGCAGCGCAACGGGAGCCACCGAACGCGGAGCAGCGCCAGCAAATTGCGCAGCATCCTGAGCGGGCAGTCGAGTTGCTGCAGAAAATGGGCGTGCAAGACGCAGCGTGGCTGGAAGCGGTGCGTGACCACCACCGCGCCAGTCCGGGGCCGCTGCGGGACAGAACGCCCGCGCAGCAGATGGCGCGCCTGATCCAGCGCGCCGACATGTTCGCGGCCAGATTGTCGCCACGAGTGTCGCGTGGCCCAGCCTCGGCGATGGCGGCCATGAAGGCCTGTTACTTCGACGAAAACCAGCAGATTGACGAAGCCGGGGCAGCGCTGATCAAGGCCGTTGGCGTCTACTCCCCGGGCACCCTGGTCCGGCTCGCCAACCA